>JAUVQD010000157.1 GCA_030598355.1 Actinomycetes bacterium | reverse complement strand
CGTCTTCCAATTCACTCTTAATAATGGCGATATTTTGAGCGACGTCGAGGGTTGGGCCGCTCATATTCCACTTTTGCTCGAGCATTGTGTCGTAATACCAGGCAAATATTTTGTCTGCTGAATCCCCTGTTCTAAAAAATAACTTCAAACCCCCGGTGGGTGTGGTTGATGCCTCCATAAGCTCAGCATGAGGATACATGGGAATTTGTTTTGGCCAACTACCGGGAACTTCAATACTTGTGGCTTTTGTGGCTTCTGTCTTCGTGTTTGGTCTTTTAACTTTCGGAATTTCGACGTTCTTCTGAGCCGACAAATCACAGCTCGCTAACGTGAGGGACGCAAAAAGCGCCACAAAAACCCAAAATAATAGTCTAATTGGTCTTTGTGACACTTTTGCTGCCTCCGCCCGAAAACAACTGATTTATTAACTTACGCAAGAGGATTTATACCCTGAGAGGTATTGGATAAACATTAAGATGGAGGCAGGACAAAAGACGCTTGCACTACAACAGGTTCAGGGTTAAAAAAAGTTTAAATTATTTCGCGGCGCTCTTTTCTTGGGTATTTTCTGATATTTTTTCAGATAAAGCGGCTTGAGCCGCAGCCAGTCTCGCTAATGGCACCCGGTAAGGAGAGCAGCTGACATAGTCAAGACCAGCCTTATGAAAAAACTTCACTGATGTCGGGTCTCCACCATGCTCGCCACAGACACCCAACTTCAACTGAGCGTTTTCTTCTCGTCCCAGTCGACAAGCAATATCAATTAGTTTCCCGACACCGGCGTCTAGAACTTCAAACGGGTTGGTGTCCATTATCTTTCGGTCAAGATAACGCGCTAGAAATTTCCCTTCAATATCATCGCGACTAAAGCCAAATGCGGTCTGCGTTAGATCATTAGTGCCAAACGAAAAGAACTCGGCGTGTTTGGCTATTTCGTTCGCTAATATTGCCGCCCTTGGCAACTCTATCATCGTCCCGATCTTATATGGAACATCTTGACCGGTTCGCGCCAGCACCTCCACGCATACGGCCTTCGCTTCTCCCCTAAGAACTTCCAACTCACGCTCCAGAGCCACTAGAGGAATCATAATCTCTACTATTGGATTTTTACCGGCGGCTTTGAGTTCGGCTGCCGCCTCCATAATTGCTTTGACTTGCATTTCGTATAGTCCCGGTTCAACTAAACCTAAACGGCACCCGCGAAGACCCAACATCGGATTAGACTCGGACATTGCTCGAACACGCTGAAGCAATGATCGCTTGCGTTGAAACTCTTCGTCGTCAACCGCCTGGTCTTCCATCTTCGCCACTTCGACCTCAAGTTCCACTAAGCCGGGAAGGAACTCGTGAAGCGGCGGATCAAGTAAGCGAATGGTCACCGGCAAACCATCCATCGCCTCCAGAATACCTAAAAAGTCTTTTTTCTGAACCGCCATAAGTGAATCCAGGGCTTCTTTCTTATCCTGCTCGTTACCTAGGATCATCTTTTGAACGATCGGTAGCCTGTCTCCTAAAAACATGTGTTCAGTACGGGCCAGACCAATTCCTTCAGCGCCAAACTGTCTCGCCTTGGCTGCGTCCTCCGGAGTATCGGCGTTCGTCCTGACACCGAGACGGCGCCTCTCATCGGCCCAGCTAAGGATCGTGTCAAAATCTGGAGTAGGTGTTGGGGGAACAAGAGGCACTTCTCCAACAACAACTCGGCCGGATGTGCCATCGATACTAATAATCTCGCCCTCTTTTACCTGAGTTCCATTCACACTAAATGTCTTATTCGCTGTGTCAATATTCAAGACGGAGCAGCCGGCTACGCATGGCTTGCCCATCCCACGCGCGACAACCGCGGCATGGCTTGTCTTCCCGCCATGGCTCGTTAATATCCCTTGAGCGGCAATCATCCCGTGAAGATCATCGGGGGTCGTCTCCCACCTGGTAAGAATTACTTTCTCTCCTTTTTCGCCCATATCCTCCGCGATGTCGGCGTCAAAGACAACTTTCCCGACTGCAGCTCCCGGAGACGCATTCAAACCAGTCGCGATAACATCTACTTCTTGGTTCGGATCAAACCGCGGGTGCAGAAGGTGATCAAGCTGATCCGGCTCAATTCGCATGACAGCCTCTTCTTTGTTAATCAACCCTTCGTCTACCATATCAACGGCAATCTTAAGCGCCGCGGCTGCGGTTCTCTTGCCGATTCTTGTCTGAAGCATATATAGCTTGTCCTGCTCTATAGTGAATTCTGTATCGCACATATCGCGATAGTGTTTTTCAAGAATATCAAGTGTCTTCATCAACTCACTAAATATCTCAGGCATGTCATTCTTTAGGTTGGCAATCGGCTCAGTAATACGAATGCCGGCAACAACATCCTCCCCTTGCGCGTTGATCAGGTAATCCCCGTAAGGCTCGTTCTGTCCGGTCGCGGCGTCACGTGTGAAAGCGACGCCAGTTGCGGATGAATCGCCCTTGTTTCCAAAAACCATTGTCTGGATGTTTACAGCCGTACCGAGTTCGTCGGGAATCTTATAATGTCGGCGATAATCTTGGGCGCGTTTATTATTCCAAGACTCAAAAACCGCCTTAATTGACAGATCTAACTGGTCTGTGGGTTTTTGTGGAAATTCGCGGCCAGCGCTATCAAGAACTATGCTTTTGAACTTGGTAATCATTTCTTGTAAATCGTCGGCGCTTAGCTCCGCGTCGTCTTTAGCGCCTTTTTCTTCTTTTAGCGCTGATATGGAATCTTCAAACAGCTGGCCATCGACCTTCATGACTACCTTGCCAAACATCTGGATAAACCGGCGATAAGAATCATACGCAAAACGAGGGTTTTCTGTTAGTGTAGCCATGCTGACCACACTTTGATCATTTAAACCTAGGTTGAGAACGGTATCCATCATTCCCGGCATAGAGAAAGGCGCGCCAGACCGAACACTGACAAGCAGTGGATCGTTCTTGTCGCCCAATTTCTTACCCGTCTCAGCTTCAAGCTGAGCCAGATGCTTATCAATACTTTCACTCAATCCCGGTGGAAAATCACCAGATTTCGAAAAAGCCCTGCAAGCACCTGTGGTGATTGTAAAGCCAGGCGGCACAGGCAAACCCAAATTTGTCATCTCCGCCAAGTTCGCCCCTTTGCCTCCGAGAACATATTTCATGTCCGCGCGACCTTCCTCGAAGGTGTAAACAAACTTCTCAGTCATCTTGACTGCCCTCCTAAGAGCCTCATAAGTCCTTTTACCAGCTAATACACATTTACCATTATATTTTTATACCCTCTAGAGCATCTTCGAAAAATCCGCGACCTGCCTGGAAACCGAAAGAATCTGATTTAGCAGCTTCAACCGATTGTCGCGAACTTTCTTGTCGTCGGTCATAACCATAACGGCGTCAAAAAACTGATCTATCTGCTCTCTCATCGACGCCAACAAATTCATGGCGAACTCAAGTTTGCCGCTCTGAACGATCTTTGACATCTCAACCTGAGCCGTGAGAGACGTATCGAAAAGGCTTTTTTCTTCATCCTTCTCAAACAACGCCTCGTCAACATCCCCGGTCGACTCGTCTTTGACCAGATTTTGGCACCGGGTGAACGCGACCTTTATATCGTCCAACTCTTTCTTGCCCCGAAAACCATCTATCAAGTCAACTCTTTTTGCTATTTCGTTCACATTGTCAAAATGCGCCGCCAAAACAGCGTCAACCGTGTCGGGTTCCGCGCCTGCATTATTTAGTGATCTTTTCAATCTTGCGATGATGAATTCTTTGAGTTGTACTGCGATTTCTTCTGCGTCTGCTACTGAAATATTTGCTTCGTTATAATTGTCGATCGCTAACTCGACAATCCCCATTATACCAATTGGCCACTGAGTTTGTGATAAAATTCCAATAATTCCCGCCGCCTGCCTTCGAAGAGAATACGGATCAGCCGAACCAGTTGGAATAAGTCCCGCCAGAAAACAACCAACGACTGAATCTGTTTTATCGACCAACGCCGCGACCTGGCCAACTATTGTCTTAGGTAGCTCGTCGTCCGCAAACCTGGGTTGGTAGTGCTCCTTGATGGCCTCAGCGACTTCTGCCTCCTCACCGTCAACCAAAGCATATTCTTTTCCGACCACCCCTTGAAGATCTGTAAATTCGATTACCATCGATGTCGTAAGATCCGCTTTAGCCAGTAGAATTGCCCGATCAATCTTCTTTTTGCTCTTGTCATCAAGACCGATCAAACCG
>JAUVQD010000244.1 GCA_030598355.1 Actinomycetes bacterium | reverse complement strand
AGAGGTTTTTAGCGCTTGCTTCGGAGCTGTTATGATCTCGCGCGAGGCTTTGGACACAGTGGGATTGCTTGATCCCAAATATCTTTTCTATTATGAAGATAGTGATTGGTCATATCGTGCGCGCCAGATAGGGCTCAAAATATATTTTGCTCCTCGAGCCCTCGTCTATCATAAGTTTAACGCCAGCATGAAAGAGCTTAAGGCCAGTTTTAAGTGGAAACTTGTCATTAGCAACCGATTGCGCTTTGCGCTAAAGAACCTTTCGTTGGGAACCTGGGTGAATTTCATGCGCAATTACGTCAAGGAAGATATTTTTGGCTTTTTAAGAAGCATCAAGCACCGGGAATTTGGCATGGCGCTGACATATTTTCGCGCGTGGGTCAGGTTTTTGGTCAGTGTGCCGCAGATTTTGGTGGCTAGGCGCAAGATTCAAAAACAGCGTTTAGTTAAGGACGCGCAACTTTTTAAGCTCTGGCCCGAGCTGCCGCCGCTGATGGATAGCGGAGGCAGCCCAATTTTCGATTTGGCGACGATAAGGCGTATATATCTACATTTTCTTCCGGACACAAAACGCTTCCGATAAACTGTTAGAATATCTAAGGTTAGGTAAGTAGCGATAGATAAGGAGAGGCTTTGAAAGTAGCAACGATTGGTTCCGGATATGTCGGCCTGGTTACGGCTGCCTGCTTGGCGCAGATTGGTCATGATGTTATAGGCGCTGATATAGATAAAGATAAGATCAAGCAGCTTCAGGCGGGAAAGGTTCCGATTTATGAACCGGGGCTAGATGAGATTATCGCCGCAAGCACAGCGAACGGCAGACTTTCGTTTATTGATGATGTTCCGGAAGCTATTCGAGTTGCCGATATTGTCTTTATCACTGTCGGGACCCCTCCAGATGAAAATGGCGCGGCAGATATGTCGTATGTTAAAGCGGTTGCCAAAACAATCGCGCAGAACTTGGATAGGTATAAGATCGTTGTCAACAAGAGCACCGTCCCGGTAGGCTCAACTGTGTTAGTCGCCAAGGTGATCCAGGAGAATCTAAGTGAACGCCGCGAATTCGATGTGATATCAAATCCGGAATTCTTGCGCGAGGGCTCGGCCGTCGAAGATTTCCTTCACCCGGACAGAATCGTCGTAGGCACAGACAGCCAAAGGGCTGCCGGTTTAATGAACGAGCTTTATAAGCCGCTAAACTCACCAATTGTAATTACTGATCCAGCCAGCGCCGAGATGGTAAAGTACGCTTCTAATTGTTTTTTGGCAACGAAAGTTTCATTTATAAATGCCATCGCTAATATCTGCGACGCCGTTGGGGCTGACGTAAAAGAGGTCGCCTTAGGTATGGGTTATGACAAGCGGATCGGTTTTGAGTTTCTCCGGGCGGGCCCTGGTTTTGGCGGCTCGTGTTTTCCAAAGGATTGCCACGCGATGCTATCGATCGCCAGTGATCATGGATATGATTTTCAGCTGCTCAGAGGGGTGATGGACATAAACGTTCGTCAGAAAAACCTCATAGCTGATCAGGCGAATAAGCTACTCGAGGGGGTAAAAGATCCTAGAATCGGTATTTTAGGGTTGGCTTTCAAGCCCAATACTGATGATATGCGAGACGCTCCGGCGCTTGATATTATTCCGCATCTTAAGAAAGACAACAGGAAGATAGTTGCGTTTGATCCGGTTTCCATGGATAACGCCAAGGAATTGCTGCCTGACGGTATTGACTACGTAAGCGATCCATATGAAGTGTGCGAGAAGAGCGATCTAGTGGTTGTGCTCACTGAGTGGGACGAGATTAGGTGGCTTGAGTGGCGGCGAGTCAAAGAAGTTATGAAGCGTCCTGTCGTTTACGATACGAGGAATTGCCTTGATCCCCAGAACCTCAGGCGGCTGGGATTTACATATCAGGGGGTTGGTAGATAAGTATTGCGCAAGACGAATCAGATATTGGCGTTGGTTATCGCCTGCTACATGGCTATTACTCTTTTCTACGCTTTTGGTCTGGTTGAATCACTTAGCTCGCGAGTACCGGTTGACGATGTTGATCCTCTCTTTAACTCATGGGTTGTCGCTTGGAATGGACACACTTTAGCTACCGACCCTTTTAACTTGTTTTCCGCAAATCAGTACTATCCATATGGCAACGTTTTAGCCTATTCGGATCTTATGCTTCCCCCCTCAATCCTTATGTTGCCTGTCACTCTCTTAAGCCCCAGTCCAGTGGTCGCTTATAATCTGCTGGTTATTCTATCCTTTATATTCTCAGCCACTGCCATGTTCCTGCTCATAAGATTGTTGACAAAGAGCGTGGCAATCGGATTTGTTGCCGGTATCGCATACGCTTTTTCCACCTATCGAGTGAGTCAGATGGGCCACCTTCAGTTGCTGATGGATGGCTTTTTGGTGCTGATGCTCTATTTTGCGCATCTCTATCTGAATACCTCCAAACCCCGGTATCTTGCTCTAGCCGGAGTTGTTTTGAGCATGCAGGCTTTGTCCAGCTGGTATTATGGATTTTACAGCGCTTTAATTCTATTTTTTTTCCTTGCCTACTTTGTTGGCGCCAAAGCCCTACATTTTAATGTTCGCCTCCTGAAGCATCTTTTGATGCTCGGAGCGATCATCGGGGCGGCTATGACTCCTTTCGTCTTGCCATATCTTAAGCTCCGGGCGACTCTACCGAATTTTGGTCGGACCTTGGGTGATGCAGTCCATTTTTCGGCGCGGGGTATTGATTATTT
>JAUVQD010000133.1 GCA_030598355.1 Actinomycetes bacterium | reverse complement strand
GACGCCTCGTATAGTGAGTGAAGAAAAAGAAAAAGAACGACTTTCAAAATATGCGCAGCTGGCAACGGCAAGTAAAGGTAGAGCGACTGAAATTGAGCCTTGTCCGCTTCGAACTTGCTATCAGCGGGATCGTGACAGGATTCTTCACTCAAAAGCATTTCGAAGACTGACGCATAAGACTCAGGTTTTTCTGGCGCCTGAAGGTGATCACTACCGGACCCGCCTAACTCACACTTTAGAGGTCAGCCAGATATCCCGAACGATCGCACGCGCGTTGTCGCTCAATGAGGACCTGTCAGAAGCCATTTCGCTCGGCCATGATCTCGGTCATACTCCCTTCGGTCACGTAGGCGAAGAGGCTCTACGAGCCACTGGTAAATTAAGAAAACCCTTCCGACACAATGAGCAAAGTCTGAGAGTGGTCGATTGTATTGAATATGAAGGGAAAGGGCTCAACCTGACATTTGAAGTCCGGGACGGCATCTTGAATCACACAGGAGAAACCAAGCCGATCACCCTTGAAGGACAGATAGTCAAGATCTCAGACCGAATTGCCTATATTAATCACGACATAGATGACGCGATCCGCGGTGGAATCATAAGCGAAGCCGATCTACCGAAGGAACCAGTGGACTATTTTGGCCGCCACCATGGCCTGCGTATCAGCGGAATGGTTAAAGATTTGATTGCTGCTAGTAATGACAGCCCCGAGATAAAGCTGAGCCCGAACGGCTGGCGGCTTATGAATGAGCTCAGAGACTTTCTCTTCGCATCCGTATATACCGACTCCATAGCCAAAACCGAGGATAAGAAAGCCGGGATGATCTTAACGGCGCTATTTGAATATTACCTGGAAAACGCCGGGGAGATGCCTCCGGAGTTTCAACCCAGAGCTGGAGACGAAGTCTCTTTAAAGGTCGTAGACTATATAGCCGGCATGACAGATCGCTTTGCGATTAAAACCTATCAACTACTTTTTATTCCTAAAGCATGGATGGTTTAGAGAACACCAAGATAACCTGCGAAAGATGAGCTTGCGACCGCTTTTTTCTCTGCTATAATAGCGTAGTTAATTTGAGGCATTCGAAGGGAGAAGGGGTTTAGTGGAGAATATCTTGCTTTTTTTGGGACCAGCGGCTGGCGTGCTGGCTTTGTTGTATGCATTATACCTGGCCAGGTTAGTACTGAAGGCCGATCAAGGTAACGAGAAAATGCGCGAGTTATCGCAGGCCATTCAAGACGGCGCAATGGCATTTTTATCTCGCGAGTATCGCACTTTACTCTTTTTTGTCATAGGCATGGCAATTGTAATCGCTTTTGGGGTTGGTCCATATACAGCCGTAACGTTTGTTTTTGGGGCCGCTCTATCAGCCACAGCCGGTTTTGTCGGCCTAAGGATTGCCACTCAAGCCAACTCCCGCACTACACAAGCAGCCACTAAAGGTATAGGCGAAGCTTTAACTGTAGCTTTCAGAGGCGGAGCGGTTATGGGCATGTCTGTGGTCGGACTAGGATTGCTGGGCCTCGGAATCTTCTACTTCATCTTCAAAGACTTTGCCAAACCCTATGAAATCATCAATGGATTTGCTCTTGGAGCGAGCTCAATTGCACTCTTTGCGCGTGTTGGTGGCGGTATTTATACAAAAGCCGCTGACGTCGGCGCGGATCTTGTTGGAAAAGTTGAGGCCGGTATTCCCGAAGATGATCCTCGGAACCCGGCTGTTATTGCAGATAACGTGGGTGACAATGTTGGTGATGTCGCCGGCATGGGCGCCGATCTTTTCGAATCATATATTGGATCGATTATCGCGCCGATGACATTGGGCGCTATTCTTTTGGGCACAAACGGCGTTCTTCTTCCCTTTGCAATTGCGTCGCTCGGAATTGTTGCCTCAATCATTGGGACATTTTTTGTGAAGGCTTCGTCAGACGACTCTCATTTACATACCGTGCTAAATAAAGGAACGTATAGCGCAGCCATCCTTACCACATTAGGCTCGTTTGGAGTTATCTATTTGATACTTGGCCCCGGGTCCCCTCTGATGTTCGGGCTTTGCATTCTTTCCGGTTCCTTAGCTGGCATGATCATCGGTTTTGTAACTGAAGTTTTTACATCTGACGCATATTCTTCCGTTAAACAAATTGCGGAAGCGTCAAAAACGGGCGCGGCAACAAATATCTTAGAAGGTTTGTCTGTCGGCATGAAGAGCACTGCCATTCCGATCCTAGTGGTAGCCGCGGCTATCTTTGGCGCATATTACGGCGGCGAGGCGGCCATGCTGAACGGTGGGGTCTACGGAATATCTTTAGCCGCCCTCGGCATGCTGGCAACAACCGGCATTGTGGTCGGCGTAGACGCTTACGGACCTATTGCTGATAATGCAGGCGGCATTTCTGAAATGGCCGGCTTGGGCGAAGACGTTCGTAAAACAACAGATGAGCTTGATTCAGTCGGCAACACAACTGCTGCAATTGCCAAAGGATTCGCTATCGGCTCGGCAGCTTTAACCGCTCTGGCTCTTTTCAAAGCATTTTCCCAAGAGGCTGGAACAGGCGGAGCACTTCTGGTAATTGATATAAACGATGTACGCGTAATTGTCGGTCTCTTTATCGGCGCTATGTTCCCTTTTCTCTTTTCGTCAATGGCTATCAAAGCCGTCAGTCGCGCTGCTTTTTCAATGATCGAAGAAGTCCGACGTCAATTTAGAGAGATCAAAGGTCTTATGGAAGGTAAAGCCAAACCTGATTACACGCGCTGTATCGACATTTCAACTACAGCCGCGCTTCGGGAAATGCTCATCCCCGGAATCATGACGGTGACAGCACCACTCGTTGTCGGACTTTTACTGGGAGCGGAAGCCCTTGGCGGCCTTCTAGCCGGAGCTTTAACCACAGGGTTTTTAATGGCCATTTTTATGGCTAATGCCGGTGGCGCTTGGGATAACGCAAAAAAATATATTGAAAAAGGCGCCCTCGGGGGTAAAGGTACACCTATACATGCAGCCGCAGTTACGGGAGATACAGTTGGAGACCCTTTTAAAGACACGGCCGGACCGTCAATGAACATTTTGATCAAGGTCATGACTATTGTGGCCCTTGTATTCGCGCCACTTTTCGCAAGGGTTGGCTCGCTTCTGTAGAATTTGACAATTTGTAATACGACTGCCATAATCAGGCAATCTTGAATAGTGAGGCGAGAAAACAGAACTTGGAAATCGGAGATATAGTTCCCGGCAAAGTTGTTAAAATAACTAATTTTGGAGCGTTTTTGGAACTAGAAGGCGGAAGCTCGGGGATGATCCACATCTCTGAGATTGATCATTCTTTTGTTAAGGATGTCCGGGATTTTCTAGCTGAAGAGCAGGTAGTTGATGTTAAAATCATCAGCGTTAAAGACGATGGTAAGTTTGCGGTTTCCATTAAGCAAACAACCGAACCAGCGCCTCAACAAAAGAGATCTTCGTACAGAAAAGACCCCGGTTTTGAAAAGATGCTTAAGAAGTATATGAAATCGAGCGAGCAGCGGCTGGCCGATATCAAGAAGAACCGAATGACCAAAAGACCTTAAAAAGACTAACAGCACTATCTCTTATCCCTTGCAAAAGGAGCTCTCGTGGACGACATCACCGTCGTCGAGAAACAACTAAAGAGAACTACCGCTAGTGATTTTAGAGTCGTCTTCAGATGTGACAAAAACTTTCCAGCTGTTATACGCAATAAAGAACTAACCCGCGATGGCAGACCGTTTCCAACTCCCTTTTGGCTAACATGCCCGGCCCTGAAGAAAGATATAGCGAAAATTGAAGCTGCCGGCGGCCTGGAGTCATTCCAAATAAAGTTGGAAGAAAATGACGCTGCGCGCGAGGAGCTTCTCGATCGCGAAAGGCGCATTCGCCAAAACCGCGTAAACCATAACGGTCTGTCGGCCGATGTCGGCCTCACCGGAAACCGCGAACCCTTAAGGCTTAAATGCTTGCATGCGCATACCGCTGATTTTTTGGCCGGGGAGCAAAACCCTATAGGCCGCCTGGTAATGAAAGAGATAACCTGGCCCAATGACTGCCAAATCTGTGATCGCTAAATGAAAGTCGCCGCCATCGACATTGGCACAAATTCTACGCGGCTTTTGATCGCCGCCGTAGATGGGTCTGGAGCAATGGAGGAAATTGATCGCCTAACTACCATTACCCGCCTTGGTCAAGGTGTTACCGATTCCTCACTTCTTCGAGACGATGCTATTAACAGAACTGTTGATGTCCTCTCTAAGTACAGCGTGGTCGCTCATGACTATAACGTCGAAAAGATAATTGCTGTCACCACAAGCGCTGTGCGTGACGCTGACAATGAACAAGATTTCTTAGATAAAGCACGAGAAGTTTTGGGAGTTGAGCCCCAGGTAATCTCCGGCAACCAGGAGGCTCACTTAGCCTATGCCGGAGTGCTTTCAGATTCAAAGATAATTGGAGCGAACAGAAATCTTTTGGTTACAGATATCGGCGGCGGAAGCACCGAGATTGTCTTTGGCGACCTACAAGCCCCCATCTTCTCGACGAGCTTGCCCCTTGGCTGTGTCCGCTTACTTGAAGATTTCTTTCAGACCGATCCCCCAGCGCCTAGCGATATTGGCACACTACAATTACATGTACGACGCGTTCTCGAATCAGAACTTGATACAGACCTGGGAGATCGATTTGTCCCAGTAGCCGTGGCCGGCACCGCCAGCGCCTTAGCCGCTATCACTCTCAAGCTAAAAATATATGACCCGGAGAAAGTGCACCTTTTCAATCTTTCTCTCGACAATGTTTTGGATATTCTCGATAAGTTGTCCGTAATGCACCTGTCAGAAAGAAGAGAGGTCGTGGGGCTAGAGCCTGAGAGAGCCGATGTCAT
>JAUVQD010000002.1 GCA_030598355.1 Actinomycetes bacterium | reverse complement strand
TTCGAATTACCACCAAGTTACTCCCTCTTGGCCAAAGACCAAGCGGTATGGTAAATTTTCGATATGAAAAAAATTGTCAGTGTGAGTCTGGGCTCCTCAAAACGTGATCATTCTGTTGAGATTGAGTTATTGGGCGAGCAATTCCAGGTCAGCAGGCGTGGCACTGACGGAGATTTTGAGAAAGCCAAGGCTCTTCTATCCTCTCTCGATGGCACAATCGACGCCATAGGCCTTGGAGGAATAGACATCTATCTGTATTCAGGTACTCGCCGATACGAACTGCAAGACGGGGTGAAGCTGCGAGATACTGTGAAGACAACCCCTGTGGTCGACGGTAGCGGACTGAAAAACACATTAGAGCCGGAAGCTGTCCGTTTTCTAGGTAAAGACCCTCGGTTTGAACTATCAAAAAAGACTGTGCTCATGGTCAGCGCGGTCGACCGATATGGCATGGCCAAGGCATTTTCCGAGGCCGGCTCGAAGACAATTTTTGGCGATTTAATATTTGCTTTAGGGGTAAAAGTGCCCGTTTATACTCTGGACAAGCTTGCGAGTTTAGCCGACGAACTCTTGCCGAAATTTATAAAAGCGCCATTTGATACGCTTTACCCGATCGGCTCCGAGCAAGACGTCGAACCTGATCCAAAATTCTCGGAATTTTATGAAGCTGCCGACATTATCGCCGGAGACTTTCATTATATCCGTCGGTATATGCCGCCCGATCTTAAAGGCAAAACTATCGTGACCAATACCGTAACAAAAAACGATGTCGAGCAACTAACGCAGCGTGGCGTATCTTACCTGGTAACAACAACGCCAGAGTATAACGGTCGTTCCTTCGGAACAAATGTGCTTGAGGCGATTTTCTTGGTCTTAATTGGCAAACCTTGGGCTGACATTACATCAGATGACTACCATAATCTGCTGAAGCGTTTAGACTATAAGCCGACCATAAGAAAGTTAACTTAAATAATCACGTGGTGTTCATATGACTGAAACCAGGGATCAAATATACAAAGAATATGTTGATTTTGTAAATCCGGGTCTAGCCCGTCTTTTAAAGATCGCGCGCGCCGATACTGTAGAGGTGAGCGCTAGCGGTTCGATCATCACCGATGACTCGGGAAAAGAATATATCGACTGCGCGGGGGGCTACGGAGTTTTCTCGCTCGGCCACCGTCACCCGGAAGTGGTCTCAGCAGTTAAAGATCAGCTCGACCGGATGCCGTTGGCCTCAAAGCTTTTTCTAAATAAACCCATGGCTGACTTGTCAGCGCTTCTCGCAAAAATCACGCCCGGCTCTTTGCAATATAGTTTCTTTGTCAATTCCGGAGCTGAAGCGGTTGAGAACGCAATTAAGCTGGCACGATTAACCACGGGGAAAACACAGGTAATTTCAACCCTCGGAGCATTTCACGGCAAAACTTTTGGAGCTCTCTCGGCCAGCGGAAGAGACGTTTTTCGCCAACCCTTTAAACCTTTGGTGCCCTCTTTCGATCATGTGCCTTTCGGAGATCTTGATGCCTTAAGTGAAGCAATTACAGACGATACCGCCTGTATAATTATAGAGCCCATTCAGGCCGAGGGCGGGGTCATACTTCCACCGAAAGGCTATCTAGCCGGAACACGACGATTGTGCGATGAAAACAATATTCTATTAATCGCCGATGAAATACAGACAGGTCTCGGCCGTACCGGCAAACTATTTGCGGTCGAGCATGAAGAAGTTGTGCCTGACATAATGACGCTCGCCAAAGCTCTGGGCGGCGGAGTCATGCCGATTGGCGCAGTCGTTGGTCAAGCACGCACCTGGGAAAAGTGGAAACGCGATCCCCTTCTTATAACATCTACTTTTGGCGGTAACCCGCTGGCTTGCGCCGCCGCCATCGCGGCCGTTACGGTGCTAACAAGAGACGAGCTTTGGAAAAGAGCGCACAAACTAGGTGAGGCCACAAAGGTAAAACTTAAGAAAATCGCGGCGCGTTTTCCGAGAATCATTAAGGACGTTCGAGGCCTCGGCCTTCTGATAGGAGTTGAGCTAGAAAACGAGGGACTTGGAGGAGTGATTATCCCTGAAATGGTGAGGCACGGCGTAGCGGCCGGCTATACGCTGAATATGCCGCGCGTCATCCGCATAGAGCCACCACTCATTATAGATGAAGAGTTGCTTAACCAAGCGATGGGAGTCTTTGAGAAAGCCGTGGAAGAGGCCGAAAGACTTTTTGACAAGTTGTTCTAGAGACCAGGTAGATTTATTAATTTGCAAAACCTAGGGATATTTCAGTATTATATTGATTGCACGATCGACATGCGATTGAGCAAACTGTAAGCGCAAAAGAGACACGTCAACTTAAGTTTAGGATCTGAATGTCTTTTATCAAAAGCACTATTCAAATAAATAGTCCGCCTAAAGATGTCTACGAAAAGGCACGGGACATGGAGAGATTCTCAGATTTCATGCCTGACGTGGAAAAAGTCACTGTTTTGGAAAAAGGCGACAATCGAACTGTGACCGAATGGGTCACCACTGTCGAGGGGATACCGATTTGCTGGACAGAGGAAGATACCTTTGATGATGATCAAATCAAAATACACTATCGGCTTCTCGAAGGTGATCTCGACAAATTTGAGGGTTCCTGGTCTTTTGAGGAAGTAGATGGAGGCACGAGCGTTACCTTAACCGTCGATTTTGATTTTGGCATGCCGACTCTAGCCGACCTTTTGGGACCGATTCTTAAGGTAAAGGTTCAAGAAAACTCAGAAATGATGTTGGCCGGAATGAAAAAAGAGATTGAGAGCTAAATTGAAAAAATACGCTTTTATCATGCACCCGTTATCACTCGACGAGGTCTGTACGTTTGAACCAAAGGCGGCCGGCAAACCAGATCAGCTAGTTGAAAAAATGTTGGAGTGGATGCCACCCTTCGTTATCGCTAACCGCCTCGGTGTGGCTTCAGAACATAAGCAAGTTGAGGGGGTTATGATCTGTGTACCCCTTCTTCCCCAGCAAATATTAGGACTTAATGCCGACTTTGTGATAGATAAAATAGTTGCGGCGGCTAAAATCGGAGAGAAAAGTGGAGCGGATATTGTCGGGCTCGGCGCCTTTACTTCAGTGGTCGGCGGCCGAGGCAAAAAGGTCGCTGAGCGTTTAAGCACTCCTATAACAACTGGCAGCAGCTACACGGCTATTTCCGCTGTCGAGGCATTAAAGCTATCTGCTAAGAAAATGAAATTGGAACTCTCCGAAACAACTGCCTTGGTAGTCGGCGCGAGCGGTTCAATCGGGGCGGTCTGTGCTCAATTGTTGGCGCCTCAGGTCAAAAAAATCATCTTGGCGGGCAGACAGATCTCACCGCCATTAACACGACTGGCAGAAACGATAGGCCCCAAAGCTGAAGTTACTGATGATACGTTACAGGCGCTTAGCCAGTCGAAACTCATTCTTTCGGCTACTAACGCTATCGGCCCCGTAATAAAGACCGAAAAGCTGCTGCCTGGCTCGGTCGTTTGCGATGTAGCCCGACCCCGCGATGTCGCGAGTCGTGTTAGTAGTCGTCGCGATATCTTGGTCATCGAGGGTGGCGTCATAAAACTTCCAGGCCAGCCTGAACTGGTTACAGACTACCGCCTAGATCTTGGAATGCCTGATTTTCTAACTTTTGCTTGCGAGGCCGAGACTATTCTTTTAACACTTGAGGAACGCTTTGAAAGTTTTAGCTTGGGCCGCACTATACCCATAGAAAAGGCCCTTGCGATTTCAGATATCTCTCACAAACACGACTTTGATCTAGCCGGCTTGCGCAATTTCGGTCAAGACATTACGCGCGCTGACATCCGCCGGATCAGGCGAACAGCCAGGTTTACACGGATTAGAGAGAAACTTAAGGTTTCTTCGAAAAATGGCTGGGCCAGAGCAAAAGCTAAGGGCAGAAAAGCAAAGGCTAGGGCTGGGAAGTCTCGTAAGTCAGCTTAGTTCAAATCCCAAATCTTCTTAAGCCCGCTTAAGGTTAAAAAGGGCTCGGTATCATCAATTGATGAACAATGATGAGCGACCAGGCCAGCCAGTCCACCTGTAGCCACTACTCCTACTTTACCTTGCATCTCCTTTTTTATTCCGGCAACCATCCCGTCAACCATGGTAGCTGCCCCATATATCAAGCCGGATTTAAGGCTATCTTCTGTGTTGTTTCCTATAAATCGATTGGGATCTTCCAAAACAACACTCCTCAACATAGCCGCCGATTTAAACAAAGCCTCGGCGCTCGTCGCCAATCCCGGGGCTATCGCGCCTCCAACATACGCGCCTTGGCTAGAGATGACATCAAATGTGGTGGCTGTCCCAAAATCAACTACGATGAGCGGAGCTCCATATTTTGCGTGGCCGCCAACGGCGTTTGCGATTCTGTCGCCGCCGACACTTTCTGGCTGTTCGAAATCTATTAAAAGGCCGGTATGGCAAGAGCTATCGACCACTAAAGGCTCGACTTTTATATAATTGGCAGCCATCTCGATAATTGACATAGTGGCCGCCGGCACGACAGACGCCAGGCAAATACCGGATATTTCGTTTATTTTGTGACCGGAAAAGTCAAGGAGGTTGGATATTTGACAGGCTATCTCATCGGCGGTCTGAGAACTCTTTGTCGCCAGTCGCCAGCGACCTCCGGGACTCTCATCAATATAAAGGCCTATCGCGGTTTCAGTATTGCCGACATCAATTACAAGAAGCATGGTTGGATGCTAACCCAAAAAGAATATGTTAGTCAAAAGATCGCCCCTAAGGGTTATTGATAAGAGCGCTAACTAGTTCCCTGGCTAATTTCGCTGGTGAAAACAACTGGCTTAAGTCTACCCGCCAGTCCAGCCGCGATAGCAGCTTTCAATAAGTCAAAGGGGATAAATGGAAAAACACCGGCCGAAAGCGCCGGCACGAAAGCGAGCTTGGTCACTATCATGAGCTGAGCCAGGCCGAACATGTATATTATAAATACGCCCAAGACCATCGCGATCAAGGTGCCAACAAAGCTTCTGACAACATCACAGATCGCTCCGACAACAAAGGCAGCGACTACAAACCCTATTAAATATCCGCCGCTCGGACCAACCAGAACGCCGACCCCGGAGGTGCCGCCCGCAAAAACAGGTAATCCGATTACACCTAAACCCAGATAAACAAGCTGGCTCAAGCCCCCACGCAGACTACCAAGTAGAGCCCCTGATAAAAGTACGAAAAACAGTTGAAAGGTAAACGGAACGGGCTTTATGGGTATCGCTATCTGAGCCCCAATGGCTGTCAAAGCCGCGAACAGCGCTATCAGTACCAAATCTCTTGTCTTCATGAGCCCCCTATTGTCAACCCTACCTTATTGCAGTGTTGACAATAATCGCTGAAGTGGTCGGCACTGTCAAGGAATCTGTCGTTGTTCAGGGTGAGACGTCTCCGGCTCGGACGGTACGGCGCTCACCCGAGGGAAGCTCGACAATTAGAGCGCCATCGGAATCAATGTCAATCGCCCGACCCTTAAAAACCCGCTCGGCAGAACTAATTTGCACATCTTTTCCTAATGTAATTGATAGCGCTTTCCATCTGGCCGCTACCCTCTCGTACCCAGCTGTTAAAAGAGGCAATTCTTTCGATAGGCGGGTAGCGATCTTGGAAATAAGTTCAACGCGATTCACCGCGCGCCCCAACTCTGATTTGATCGTCGTTGCCGAAAACCCTCTGATGGTCTTTGCGTCAAAATTCGCGTTTAAGCCTATCCCTATAATTAGATATTCCACTCTTTCAACTTCCGCGGCCATTTCCGTTAATATTCCGCAAACCTTCTTGTCATTTATCAGAATGTCATTAGGCCACTTTATTCTGGCCGGAAGACCCGATGTCTCAATAATTGCTTCAGCAACTATCACAGCTGCCAAAGGTGCCATTTTAGAAGCATCTACAGCCGATATGCTCGGACGAACAACAAGCGACATCCAAATACCGCCCTTGGGAGAAGCCCACACACGTTGAAATCTCCCGCGACCTCCGGTTTGCTTGTCGGCAACTATCAAGCCAACCGGCTTAAACCGGCTCCCGGCGGCGAGCTCCTTGGCCAGATTATTTGTGGACTCAACCTCATCTAAACAGATAACTCTTCCGGAAAATTCCGGAGGCAATTCTTTTTCCAACTCTTCACGCCAGAGTTTATCGGGCTCAGTTTTCAGCCGATATCCAACCCTGGATTGACCGGAAATATCATAACCTGCCGCTCTCAAGCGTTGAATCTGCTTCCAAACAGCTGTCCGGGATACTCCAAGTTCTTTTGCGATATTGGCGCCAGAGACGGCGGTGTCTTTTTCTTTCAATATTTCCAGCACGTCAAAGATCATTTCCGCAAACGACTCCAAATCACGATTCCGACTAACACAACAATTGCCGCGACAAGCCAACCGCCCATTCTGATAATCCGAATTAGCTGCTCCCAATTTGAACCAAAGAAATAACCTAGAAGCGCCACTAAAACCGTCCAGCTAATGATAGCTATCGCCCCGAAAAGAAGAAAGGTAAAGAATTTCATCTTGTGAGCTCCGGCTAGCGCCGGGAAAAAAGCTTTAACACCGGTTAAATACCGACCAATAAAGACTGTTAGTGCTCCGTGACTATCAAAATACTTGTCCGCGTCATCAAGTTTACTTGGATCGACCCTAAACTTAACCGCTATGGCCTCAATTAGTTGGCGTCCCCCTTTGCGTCCCAGGAAATAGCTGAGGCTTGAACCCGTCATCGCCCCAAAACAGGCGACAACAATGACGCCTACAATATCAAGTTGGCCTTGAGCAGCAAAGAAACCAGCAGCGAGGACAATAATTTCACCAGGCAGAAACATACCGACAAACGGCACATTTTCCAGGAGCGTAGCAAAGAATAGGAAGTAATATCCGTAGAGCCGAAAGATTTCAGTCAACCAATCAAGGAAATCCATCAGGTACTCTCTCGGCTCACAACCGTCATAGAGAAGTCGACCGCCCGAGCGCTCTGGGTTAGCGCGCCCACAGATATTCTGTCCGGACCGGCTTCCGCGATGTCGCTAACATTGTTTAATCTTATCCCGCCCGATACCTCTACTTCAACCTTACCTTTAGCTAATTGTACAGCTGCCTTGATTTCTTCAATCTCCATGTTATCTAGAAGAACGATATCGGCTTTAGAGGCAATCGCCACTTTAAGTTGCTCAATCGTTTCCACTTCAACCTCTACAAGCCCTGCTTGTGCAGCCTTCGCCGCCTCGATTGACGTCGCTAGATCGCGCTCAAAAAGATGGTTATCTTTTATTAAGATCGCGTCAAAAAGGCCTATCCGGTGATTGTGCCCGCCGCCGACCTGAACAGCGTACTTTTCAAGTATTCTTAAGCCCGGAATGGTCTTACGGGTATCAAATATCTTTGCGCGTCCTTGAGTTTCTTCAACAAACTGCTTAGTTAGGGTGGCTATACCGGTTAAGTGACTTAGAAAATTCAGTGCGCATCTTTCGCCCTTCAGGATCACTTTCAGGTCTCCCTTGATCCTGGCAACAGTTTGCCCGACTTGCACTTGTGTCCCGTCTTCAAAGACAGGCTGCCATTCTATTTCCGGACTTAGCTCGGCAAATATCGCCTCTGAAACGGGCAGGCCCGCGATGACTCCGGTCTCTTTCGCGACGATAATCGCCGCGCCACACTCATCGCCAATCACAGATTCCGAAGTAATGTCGCCAGTCAAAATGTTAGGACCAAGATCTTCTAAAAGCGCGTTTCGCGCAGCTAGTTTTGCAGATTCAACAAAGCCCATTAGCTCCCCACAAGATGAACGCCGAGGCTCTGTCTTCTCGCCAAAGCGCCCGAAACAATCAATCTGGCCAGAGTAATCATATTAATAGTTTCCCAATCATGCGGATTATTGTATTCATAGTCCAACAGGTATGATTCGTCTTTCAGTATAGACGCGGCTGCTTTGAGCCCTTCGTTCGTCCTAATGACCCCGGTTTTTTCGCTCATCATATTGCGAAGGCTCTCTCGGGCAGCAACCAGCGATTTTCCAGCCGGGCGGGTTGCTTTAGATCGCAGAATTACATCGTCGACCTCGGCGCCTGACTTCAGATTATCAAGCAAATAACCGCCTATCCTTCTGCTAAACACTAGCCCCTCCAAAAGCGAATTGCTGGCCAAGCGATTCGCCCCATGTACGCCCGTTGAGGCAACTTCGCCGCTGGCAAAAAGACTGTCAAGGCTAGTTCGCCCATATAGATCCGTAACTATGCCTCCAATTAAATAATGCGCTGCCGGGTTAACGGCAATCAGTTCCTTTGACATATCATATCCCGCCTTTAGACAATGATCCCAAATTGAAGGAAATCTTGTCTTTAGTTTTTCCTCACCGATATGGCGCGCGTCTATGAAAACATGATCTGCCTTATCCGCCTCCATAACATCGACCACAGCACGACTAACTATGTCTCTCGGAGCTAGTTCACCCAAAGGATGAATCTCTGTCATGAACCTCTGCCCGTCTTTGTTGACGAGATAAGCTCCCTCGCCTCGGATGGCTTCTGAGATCAAATACCTCGGATTTTCTTTAGTGTCCAGCGCTGTTGGATGAAACTGAATAAACTCAAGTCCGGCAAGTTTGACGCCACGGCGCTCGGCCATGGCCAAACCATCGCCGCTTGCCACAAGCGGATTCGTTGTTACATCATAGATCTGGCCCATCCCGCCCGCTGCCAGAACAACCGCCGACGCCAAATATGCTTCAACTTGACCGGTTTTTTGCTCATACGCTAGAACCCCGCAGCATCTGCCTTCAGATTCCAGAAGATCTAGCACGAACGTGTCTGGAGTGAAATGTATATTCTTTCGACTTTTAGCCGCTGAAACCAGGCTCGCGGCAACCACATTGCCAGTGGCGTCACCTGCATGAATAACCCGGGCGACACTATGTCCGCCTTCTCTTACAAAGTGGAAACCACCATTGACTTTATCAAACTCAGTACCGATATCGGTTAACATGGAAACGGCCGGCGCTGCCTCTTCGACCAGGACTTTAACGGCCTCAGGGTCACATAAACCCCCACCAGCGGCTATCGTATCTTTATAATGCATTTCCGGAGAGTCTCCAGCCGCTAGCGAAACAGCAATTCCACCTTGAGCGAACCAGGTGCTGGTTTGTTTAACGTTCCCTTTGGCTAGAACACGGGTTTTCAGCTCACCGGCGACCGTTACCGCCACCGTCAAGCCCGCTATTCCACCACCGATAACAAGAACATCGGAGCGACTAACCGGTATTTTGCTTAAATCGAAGTCAATAAGATACTGGGAATTCATCTTTCCTCATTTTTCAACCAAGTTGAAAACATATTATATCAATAACAACTTTACTTTTATTAAAAGAAGCGAAAAATAGGCGCATAGCAAGCAAAAAGCGCCGGGGCAAGGCGCTCTTCGCATATAGACGATCACGATTTAACTACAATGAATATCTTTGATCTTCATGATCTATTAGTGATTATCCTCCAGAGACTTGAAGAATATGTGAATTTCCTATGCGGGCTTTGTGAATTTTTGTTTTCTCATCTTTTTTCGAGGAAGCTTTACCGTAAAGTTACTGCCTGCACCAACAGTACTCGAGACATCAATTGAACCGCCGTGAAGCTTCGCCAGCTCCTTCGCGATAGTCAAACCTATGCCCGACCCACCGGTTGCGCGATTTCTCGATTTATCGACCCGATAAAAGCGTTCAAAAATAAATGGTAGGGATTTCTCGTCGATACCCGGTCCGTTATCACTTACTGAAATCAGAGCTTTGTTATTGACGACCCCGATCTCAACTGTGACTTGTCCGCCCGTCGAGCTATACTTCACCGCGTTCACCAGAAGGTTAACTAATATCTGCTTTATTCTGTCCTCATCGTAGACCCCGACAACCTGCCCCTCGCTCTTTATTTTTATTGTCAACTCTTCGCTATCAAAGACAGGCTTTAAGCTCGCGACCGTTTTTTTTGCCAAAAGAACAAGGTCTATCTCCTTTTTGTCGAGCTTCAATTTACCGCTTTCTGCTTGAGCCAGCTCGCCTAAGTCGTCGATAAGTCTACCCAGCCTTAGGATTTCCTCGTATATAGAGTGCAAGTTCTTCTTATTCGGCTTAATCACGCCATCTTGATAGGCCTCGACATGACTTCTGATAGTTGATAAGGGCGTTCTAAGTTCGTGCGCGATATCGGCGGTCATGTTCTTTCTTAACGTTTCGTGCGTCTGGAGCGCTGACGCCATATTGTTAAAAGCGTCACCAAGCTGTCCGATCTCATCATTTTCCCGCAAGTGAACCCGTTGGCCCAGATCCCCATCTTCCAACTTCCGGGCCGCTTTTGTGATTTGGGCAAGAGGGCTGGTTAAACGCGCTGAAATCAAAAAGCTCAACGTCAGCGCGACCAATGCGGCCAGGATTCCACCGAATATGAGTGATCTATTCAAAGATTGTCGAAATAAACTATCTTGCTCAAGCTGAGCCGGTTTTGCCACGGGGGTAATATAAACAGCCCCGACTCTTTGTTTTCTCACCATTATCGGCACTTCTACCCGCTCCTGAAGCCAATCTCCGACAAATTGACTGCCCCCGACAGCTCGCGCGATATTGTCAATAAAGGAGTCTTGCCGGTTTCGGCCTACAGTTTCAGCCACAACTCCGCCTTGGGCGTCGACTACCTCTATGGCGACGTTACTGATTGTGGAGACATGTGGCAACGCCTCCTCCAAACGACCGTCCCAGCCTCCACTCTTCAGGTAAATGGACGCTACTGACCGCCCGATTCTTTGATAAGACGCGCGCTCCCTGTCGCCTATGTAGCCCCTAAAACTGCTGTTGATGAAAAAATTTACAAAAATGTAGATAACGATCATGGCCGCGACGGCCGCGCCCATAAACCCTATCGCCAATTTCTTCCAAAGCTTAGTGATCTTCAAATCTATAGCCCACCCCAAAAACCGTCTTGATGTACTGCGGTTTTTTTGGTTTATCCTCGATTTTTTGCCTTAGGTTCTTAATGTGCGCGTCTATCGTGCGCTCATATCCTTCGTAATCATATCCCTGAACTCTGTTGATCAGCTCATACCTGCTGTATACACGGCCCGGATGGCGTGATAGCGTCAATAAAAGAGTAAACTCATGAGGCGTTAGAGAAACAATATTTTCATCTACTCTGACTTCGTGTCGAGACACATCAATTACTAGTTTGTCATCATTAAATGATATCTTTTCGGCTAAGAATTCTTTGTCGCTATGCGTCCGGCGAAGTATTGATTTTATTCTGGCTACAAGCTCACGCGGGCTAAAAGGTTTTGCCAAATAATCGTCAGCGCCAATATCTAGTCCCTTGATGCGCTCTTCCTCAGCGCTCCTGGCGGTAACCATGATTATTGGTACGTCCGACCGGCGGCGAAGCGCGGCGCAGACCTCTTCGCCAGAAAGATCAGGAAGCATTAAGTCGAGAACAACCAGATCAGGTTCGAACGATTCGGCCAATTTTAACGCCTCGGTCCCGGATTCGGTTGTGCTCACCAGAAAACCTTCACGTTCCAGATAAGCCTTAATGACATCCGCTATCTTTTTCTCGTCCTCGACAACTAATATTTTTCTCAAAATTTCGACCCTGATTGCCTTCCTGATCTAGGTGCTCATATTAGAAAAAATACAATATGAACAGGATAAAGCTAAATTATGAATTCTTTGCGAAGATTTGTAAAATTTGGCAGGTGGATCTTAGCTTAAATTACCGAGATAGGAAACTTTTTCCAAACGCAGACCCTTGGCGGGCGCCCTTGGGCCGGCCTGGCGAATGTCTTTTGAGTCTAGAATCTCTTTGACCCGCCCAGGCTCTATCTTTTCAGCAGCCACCTCCACCAACGTGCCGACTATCAATCTAACCATATGATGAAGAAAAGCGTTGGCGGTGATGCGAATCGTTATCAACCCCTCCGCTCGCATACCACCTTGAGAAGCCATACCAACCGGATGCTCACCAAGAACATCCAAAGCGGTAACTCGGCGCACCATCGATCCAACTTTTGCCACCGTAAAAGCCGAGAAATCATGGGTTCCTATGAGCGCTTTTGCACCAATTACCGCAGCCTCGATGTTAAAGGTTTTTGACACCCAAAAACTGTAGGAGCGCCAAAAAACCGAAGGAACCGGGCGGCTTAAGATCAAGTAACTGTACGTTCGCTCGATGGCCGAGCGCCGGGCATCAAAATCTTCGCCGACCGACACGATTTCATGTACCACAATGTCGCGCGGCAAAAGAGCGTTTAGCTGCCATCGCAGACGATGAGCAGTTATCTCGGCATCTGTTTTAAAGTTCGCGACTTGGCCATCCGCATGGACACCGGCATCTGTCCTCCCCGACCCCTGTATGGAAACTTTCTCTCTTAACGCAGTAGTCAGCGCTCGCTCTACCTCGGCTTGGACTGTGTTAACCTGTGGTTGAACCTGCCAACCACAATACCGGCTTCCATCATATTCAATAACTAAGCGCCAATTCTTCAAAGCCGCCAACTGAGTCCCACAACCGAAAATATTATAAGTAGACCCAAGAACAACCATGCAACGTCCCTCGGGGTAATCTTGAGCGAATGCAGACGTGTCCGGCCAGAGCCGCCGGCATAGCCACGAGCCTCCATTGCCAGGGCCAGCTCATCAGCCCGGCGAAAAGCGCTAATGAATAATGGGATTAAAAGAGGAATAAAACTTCGTGCGCGCTTTAAGATATTTCCCGAATCAAAATTTGCACCGCGCCCTTTTTGCGCTTTCATAATAGTTTCAGCTTCGGTCAATAACGTTGGAATAAAGCGAAGGGCTATCGTCATCATCAGAGCTATCTCGTGCGCCGGAAACCTGATTACCTTTAGCGGACTCAAGATAGACTCGATCGCGTCAGCCAGTTGAACAGGAGAAGTAGTCAGGGTGATAAACGATGAAAACAAGATAACCAGAATAAGCCTCGTACTATAGAATATCCCCTTGAGCAATCCCTCACCTGTGGCTCTGAGCGGACCTATAGCGAAAAGCGTAGCCCCCTCTGTCAGAAAGAGATGAATTAAGAAAGTAAAAAACAGTATGAAGACTAACGGTCTGACCCCTTTTAGAACCCACTTGAATGGCACCTTGGCGACAGATGCCAGAACCGGCACAAGAAACGCCGCGCCAACCAAAACAGCCAGATTGTCAACGAAAAAGAGGGCTGTAACGATCGTTAAGCTCAAGAAGAGTTTCACGCGTGGATCCAGTGCGTGCAGTGGCGACTTGGCGGCGTAATACTGACCAAGCGCTAGCGACCGCCCGCTCATCTTTGACTTTCACCTCGGCTCGCTAATATGCCCGCCTCAAGCTCCGACACACTGACAGGATCTGGGGCTATATGATAGCCAACTTCGCGTAATCTTGCCCCGATCTCAGTTGCCACTGGCACCTCAAGGCCAATCTTGTTCAGCATTTCTTTGTTGCGGAAAACCTCCCTCGGGGAGGAGTCTTGAATGATTCTGCCTTCATTGATCAATATAACTCTTTGTGCGTATTCCGCGACGGTATCCATGTCGTGAGATACAAAAACTATCGATGTCCCGGCTTGGTTAAGTTTTTGTATCTTATCCATCAAACCGGTTCTTCCTCTATGATCGAGGCCGACTGTCGGCTCATCAACAATTAGCACTTTAGGATTCATTACCAAAATCCCTGCGATCGCGACCCGACGCATTTCACCGCCGCTCAATGTAAAGGGCGATCTGTCCTTATATAGCTCATAATCCAACCCGACAGCTGAAAGAGCGCTCTTGGCCCTGGTAGTGATTTCCTCGGCGCCCAGCCCCAAATTCTTTGGCCAAAAAGCTATATCCTCTGCTACCGTCATCTCGAAAAGTTGCTTTTCCGGTTCTTGAAAAACGAGACCGGTCAAACTACGTCGCTTGGACAATAATTTTGGTTCTTCCCAGATATCAGATCCTTCGTAAATAACCCTTCCAAATGAAGGCCTCAGGAGTCCCGCTAGAACTTGCGCAAGCGTCGATTTCCCTGATCCTGTCGGCCCTATCAGAGCGATAAACTCGCCACGGTCAATGGTCAACGACGCTTTTGACAAAGCACTGTTAGCTGCTTGGCTACCCGCGAGATAAGTGTAGCTCACGTCTTCTATTTCAATGAGCACAGCTCTTTTACAACCTCCTCAACGGTAATGAGATCTTTTGAAACCGGCACGCCCTTCTTCGCTAACCTTCTGGCCAGTTCGGTTGGGCGGGTTACATAAAGAGACGCCATCTCCATCAGCGACTCATCAGTTAGTATTTCGCGCGGCGCGCCGATAGCGGTGATTTTTCCCTCAGTCATCACCAAAATACGGTCAGCTTCGACGATTTCTTCGATAATATGTGTGATGTACACAATGCCAATTGAACTCTTCTGACGCAGCTCTGAGAGTGTTTCAAGGATATCTCGCCTTCCCACTGGATCTAACATCGATGTGGGCTCATCCATTACCAGGTATTTCGGTTCCATGGCTAATATCCCGGCAACAGCAATTTTCTGTCTCTGACCGGCCGAGAGATTGTGCGGGTCTTTATCTTTGAATTCAGTCATACCGACTGTTTTCAAAGCCCGGTCAACGCGCGCCCGTATCTCCTCCGGAGGTATGCCTAGATTCTCAGGACCAAACGCAACGTCATCCTCAACAATGGTGGCAGTCAATTGATTGTCGGGGTTTTGAAAAACCAGCCCGACCTGGCGGGGTGCGAATATCTTGTTGTCGGCGTCTTTTGTGTTATGGCCGTCAATTAAGACCTCGCCATTAGTCGGCAATAGCAAACCGTTTAGAAGCTTGGCTAGAGTAGACTTTCCGGAACCATTGGCACCAACAACCGCGACAAACTCACCGGGTTGTATTGATAATGTTGTCGGTAAAATAGCCTTTATTACTCGACCTTTTGGTCGAAGATAGCTGAAAGACGCTGCGTTTAGGTTGATAGACATGATCTAAAGTATAGCAGCGTCGGTTTTTGATGCCAGAGAAGACATGGGGACGGTCCTAACAATACGAACAATGTGCAGTTCAGAGGCGAATAGCAAATTTGTTCATGATTAGCTTAGCCTCGGCATCTAGATCAATACTTTTGCTCGAGAGAATCCGGTTAACGGTATAAGGTCTAATATTAATTGCCTTAGCAAGTTCTGCTGCCGAGAAGCCGTAATGTTTTGTACCTAGCCAGATTATTACGTGTCTAGCTTTAGAGATATGAGATCGTTTGGAGCTGGAGCGCAGCTCTTGAACGCCTATATCATAATGATTTGTTACTACGGCCAGGAGCTCTCCTAAACTGTCTTGACTCAAGCCACTACGCGCTGGCGAGCAATCAATTTGACGATCATTTAGTGATTGCAATAATTTGTGCTCGAACTCGAGACTACCCAGGACGCGATCATCACGTGGCATATCGTCTTGATTGTTCGCTGTATCAACATTAGCTGGCGTCACTGAGTCTTCAAGATCGATATCAAGTTCCAAGCCATCCGCCATAAACTCAAGTAATCTTCGGCGTGCCGAATTTTGAGTATTGGCAAAAAGAGACAATATTTCATGAACCTTTACAAATTTTTGTGAGCGTTGGCCGAGAAGCTCGGCATGTCCCGTATATGGCCATGAACTAAGATCTGCTAAGGTCTCTATTCTGCCCGAGCGAATAGGATTCAAATGAATGTATCGGATAAGTTGAAGAAGATAGTGCTCTTCCTCAACCAGAATTGATTTGTAGCGGTTTTGAAATACGTGACCTGTGCGTTCATACCGATGATTGAAACGCATGGCATAACCCGTGAGCAATCGTTTCATAATTGTTGGTAGAGGTGTCAATACAGGTCTAATCAATAAATGGAAATGATTTGATAAAAGGGCAAAAGCGTAAACCTCTGCTTGTTTGTTCCCAGTTGCAATTTCTAGACGGCCCAAAAAGTCATCAAAATCAGATTCTTGCCGGAATATATCCATGCGATCGACACCGCGGCCCATCACGTGATGGAGCATTCCGGGAGCATGAAGTCTTGGTTTTCTTGGCATACTACAATGATAGCACACCGTTTAACTGCACATTGTTCGTATTGTTAGGAGCGTCCCTGGTTGGGGTTTTTTTAGACTAGCTCGATTACGACGACCGGAGCGCCGTCGCCCAAACGAGGACCTAGCTTGGCAATTCTCGTATACCCGCCGGCCCTCTCAGCATACTTTTCCGCTATTTCGGTAAAGAGCTTATGTGTTAGCGCTCGATCTTGTATGTCGCCAAGGACACGGCGCCTGGCGCTAACATCGCCTCTTTTCGCCAGGGTGATTAAGCCATCGATAACGCTCCGCAGCTCTTTCGCTTTGGCCTCGGTTGTCTCTAATCGACCATGCTCTATCATCTGAGCCGCCATCGTTTTTAATATTGCCCGCCTGTGGCTGGAATTGGCGCCTAGTTTTCTTCCGGTTTTTCTATGTCTCATTGTCCCTACTTTGCCGACTTAAGCGATAGACTCATATCTACCAGTTTTGCTTTTACTTCCTCGATTGATTTGGACCCGAAGTTTCTAATATTAACCAGATCTACATCGGTGCATTCCAATAACTGCTCGAGCGTATCAATACCTTGGCGTTTAAGACAGTTATATGATCTAACTGATAGCTCCAAGTCTTCTATCGGCGAGGTGAGAACTGGCTCTACCGTCTCCTCTTCCGCCACAAAAACACTCTCTTGAAGCTCATCTTCGGTCTGCTCAGCAAAGAGCATCATGTGCTCATTGATGATCTGACTCGACATGCTAACAGCTTCTTTAGGTGTGATACTTCCATTCGTCTCAACAGTCAGCAAGAGCTTATCATAATCTGTACGCTGACCTACGCGTGTGTGCTCAACGGAATAAGCAACCTTTTTCACCGGTGTAAATATTGAATCGATTGGCACTACCCCGATCGGATCGGTGGCTTTTTTGTTTCGCTCGCCGGATGAGTAACCGCGTCCTTTTTCAACGACAAACTCTGCTTCTATTTTCCCGGTCTTATTTAGTGTCGCTATTTCCATATCGGAATTGAGTACCTCTATACCCGGCGGGCAAGTGATATCTCCACCAACGACGGTCTTCGGCCCCTTAGCCGACAATGTCAATACCGCGTCGGGCTCGCCATTTGCCTTGAGTATAAGGCTTTTGATATTCAGAATTATGTCCGTAGCATCTTCCCGCACACCTCTGATAGATGTGAACTCATGATCAACGCCTTCGATTCTAAACGAAGTAACGGCTGCACCAGGTAGAGATGATAATAAAACTCTACGCATACAATTTCCTAAAGTGTAGCCGAAGCCTCTCTCCAGCGGCTCAACAACAAAGCGAGCGGTAGTGTCATTAATTTCAGTGACTGAAATATGAGGCTTTTTGAACTCAATCATTCAGGTTCCCCCTTATTGCTTTACTTCGAGTACAATTCAACAACAAGCTGCTCATCAAAAGGCATGCTTATCTGTTCTCTGTCTGGTAGTTCTCTTACTTTTCCTGTCATGCTTTTCGGGTCTACGTCTAGCCATTCGGGAACTTCTCCCTTAGATGTATAGCTCAATGATTCCTGGACTCTAGCTTTTGCGTTGCCTTTTGGGGCCAACCCAAAGACATCGCCTTCTTTGAGCCGGTATGACGGAATATTGACCTTTTTCCCGTTGATCGTAAAGTGACCATGGCGAACCAATTGACGCGCCTCAGGCCGCGAGAAAGCAAAACCAGCCCGATAAATAATGTCGTCAAACCGAATTTCTAATAGACGTAGCAGATTTTCGCCGGTTATCCCTTTTTGCTTCGCGGCTTTTCGGTAATAGCCACGAAATTGCTTCTCAAGCAAACCATACGTTCTTTTTATTTTTTGCTTCTCTCGCAACTGCTTGGAATATTCCGACGATTTTATCCGCCCTCGTCCTCGCTCACCAGGTGGATATGATCGTCGCTCAAATGCGCATTTTTCTCCGACGCAACGTGAGCCTTTAAGAAAGAGTTTCATTCCTTCTCTTCGACACAATTTGCATACAGGACCTGTGTACCTCGCCAATTAAGCTCCTTTATTGTTCAATTTAAACTCTTCTTCTCTTCTTGGGGCGACAGCCATTGTGAGGTACGGGTGTGACATCATTAATGCTGGCCACTTCCAAACCGGCTGCCTGTAGTGATCTGATAGCTGTTTCCCGACCCGAGCCAGGACCCTTAACAAAAACCTCGACTCGGCGAACGCCATGTTCCGCCGCTTTTTTCGCGGCTGCCTCAGCTGCAAGTTGCGCAGCAAAAGGAGTACTCTTTCGAGAGCCCTTAAAGCCAATACTGCCCGCGCTCTCCCAGCTAATCATATTGCCCTCGCTATCTGTGATAGCGATGATCGTATTATTAAAAGTTGATTTAATGTGTGCCTGACCGAAAGGGACATTCTTCTTCTCGCGACGCTTGGTTTTAGTTTTTGCAACTTTTTTTCGAGCCAATCTCTTACGGCCTCACTTTCTTCTTCGCGCCCACTTGCTTTCTTGGACCCTTCCTGGTCCGCGCGTTTGTATGTGTTCTCTGTCCTCTAACCGGCAATCCTCGTCTGTGCCTCAAACCACGATATCCACCAATCTCCATTAATCTTTTAATGTTCTGTGAAATATCCCGACGAAGGTCGCCCTCAATTTTGTGGTTTGTATTTATTATCTCACGTAGTTTAACTACTTCTTCATCAGTTAAGCTACGCGTACGGGTACTGGGATCTACTTCAGCCTCTTTCAGTATCTCTCGAGACACAGACAGACCAATACCGAATATGTACGTTAAAGCGACCTCAATCCTTTTCTCTCGAGGAAGGTCAATTCCTGCAATTCGTGCCAATTAAAGCCTCCAATTCATTTCTAAAAACAAATGTGTACATAGTGTCTGTGTTACTTACCCCTGGCGCTGTTTATGACGCGGGTTTTCACAGATGACCATGACCCTTCCGTTTCTCCGGATAATCTTACATTTTTCACAAATCTTCTTAACTGACGGTTTTACTTTCATCTTGCTACTTTCTTAATCTCCCCGGCTTAAATCCGCCGACACTCTTAAATTCTCACTTATACCGGTAAACGATTCTTCCTCGCGTTAGATCGTACGGAGAAAGCTCAACGACCACTCTATCCCCCGGTAATATCCTTATATAGTGCATGCGCATCTTACCAGATATATGCGCTAATATTTTATGTCCATTATCGAGCTCAACCCTAAACATTGCATTAGGAAGCGGCTCGATAACTTTACCTTCAACCTCAATGGCTTCTTCTTTTTTTGCCAAGAGCTCACTTCCTTAAACCGATCTTACGATCTACTGTCACCCGCTTAGTTCCCGTGCAAGTCCATAAAGCGTTAATTTTAGCAGAACTGCATTGCCTCGTCTACAAAACTGTTAGAATCAACGGATCATTTTCAGTTACCGTAACCGTATGCTCAAAATGAACAGATGGTTTTCTGTCTTTAGTTATCACCGTCCAACGATCATCTAGCACTTCCACCTCGAAAACGCCTTCGTTTACCATTGGCTCAAGAGCCAAGACCATGCCTTTATTCAACATTGGACCTCGCCCTTTTGGAGCGTAGTTCGGGATTTGTGGCTCTTCATGCATTGCCCGTCCTATCCCATGTCCAACATACTCGCGAACAACCGAATAACCAGCGTCCTCCGCAACTTTCTGAATAGCCGCCGAAATATCATATAAGTAGTTGCCCGCACGTACCATTGTTATACCCGCCTTAAGCGCTGCTTCCCCGGAATCTAAAAGTCTTTTCTTTTCACTATCTATCTTGCCGACCGAAAAAGTCGTGGCCGCGTCGGCAAAATACCCATTGAGCTCAACACCAACATCGACTCCCACCAACTGTCCATCTTTCAGTTTCTGCTCTCCCGGGATCCCGTGAACCACAACCTCGTCGATCGAAATACATGTTGACGCCGGGAATCCTCTATAGCCCTTGAAAGCAGGCCTGGCCTTGTTCTTTAAGATCATCGCCTCAACCGCATGGTCAATCTCTTCTGTGCTCACACCGGGTTTTATCATCTCGTGAGCCAAACTAAGCGCTTCGGCCACTATTAAACCCGCCCGGCGAATTCTCTCAACTTCCGCCTCAGAGCGACATTCGATCATACTCGCAAAAGTTCCTCAATATCAGTGAAAACCGTTTCAACTTCTTGCTTGCCATCTATAACAGATAAAAGATCGCGCTTTCGATAATAATCTATAAGCTTAGCTGTCTGCTCTTGATAAACTCTTAAGCGATTTCTCACTGTTTCTTCGCCGTCATCTTCGCGCTGCCAAAGATCTCCACTGCAAACATCGCATGTTGTCGGCGCTTTTGGCGGATCAAAAATCAAATGATAGACTTTGCCACAGCTACGGCACGTTCTACGACCCGTTAATCTGCGAACAAGCTCTTCTTCTTCAACGTCAATATCTAAAACCTGATCAAGCTTCTTGTTGTCTTGGCTTAGGGCTTTCTCCAGTGCCTCAGCCTGAGCTATTGTTCGCGGAAACCCGTCTAGCAAAAAACCTGACGCGCAATCACTCTCTTGAAGCCGCTCATTGACAATGCCAATGACTATCTCGTCGGGGACTAACTCGCCCCTGTTCATGTACTGACTAGCCTCTTCGCCCATCTTGGTCTTAGCTGCGGTGGCCCGGCGAAACATATCACCGGTTGAAATATGCGGTATTCCCAGATGTTTCGAAATCCTAATCGCTTGTGTCCCTTTGCCGGCGCCCGGAGGTCCGAGAAGTACAAGATTCATCTCAAGAAACCTTCGTAGTGTCGCTGCAAAAGCTGAGATTCAAGCTGCGTCATCGCCTCTAAGGCAACACCAACCATAATCAAGAGAGAAGTCCCTCCAAACTGTGATAACAGCGGAATTCCAAGCCGCGCGCCGACAATATCAGGCACAATGGCAATCGCTGCCAAAAAGAGCGACCCCGGCAGCGTAATTCTATTTAGAACTCTATCTAAATACGCGGCTGTGGGTTTTCCGGGCCTGACACCGGGCACAAAACCGCCATATTTTTTGATATTGTCTGATATCTCAATTGGATTAAAGACGATAGCTGTATAGAAATAAGTGAAAAAGACGATCAAGAGGCCCATAAAGAATACCCGAACAACTGAGCCTGGATTCATTAAGTCCCCAACTGTTTCAAAGAAGGTGCCCGGGAAAAAGTTGGCGATTGTGGCCGGAAATATCATCAGTGAAGACGCGAAGATAATTGGGATAACACCAGCCGAGTTTATTTTTAGAGGAATATATGTGCTGCCGCCCGAGTACATTTTCCGGCCAACAACTCTTTTAGCATACTGGATAGGAATCCTTCTTTGGCCCCGCTCCATAACAATGATAGCGACAATTATGGCTAACATACCGACGAGCACCACGACCAGAAGAATCGGGTTAAGAATCCGCACCGATGACAATAAGATTTGTGGCATTCGTGAAATTATCGAAATAAAGATCATTATCGACATTCCGTTTCCAATACCTTTTTGAGTTATAAGCTCACCAAGCCACATAACCAGCGCTGTACCGGCTGTTAGCGTGACGACAACCAAATATTTGTCGAGAGTAGAAAAAGGCGCTGCTCCCTGAGCTGTCAATTGGGATTGGAAAAGAATCGTATACCCCGTTGCTTCAATAATTGCCAGCAACAAAGTAAAGTATCTTGTCATCTGAGTAATTTTTTTCTGTCCGACCTCACCCTCTTTTTGCCATTGTTCGAGGGTGGGAATAGCGACAGTGAGCAATTGCATGATAATTGACGCAGTAATATAAGGCATTATCCCCAAAGCAAAAACCGCAAAATTAGATAAAGCACCGCCGGAAAATAGATCTAGGAATCCAAGAACTCCGGCTTCTTCAGTAAAAAGAGATTTTATCGCGGCGGTGTCAACTCCGGGAACCGGAATATGAGCCCCAAAACGATATACAAGTATTATAAGTAAAGTGAAGAGTATCTTACGTCTTAAATCAGGAACTTTAAAAGCGTTGCGAATCGCTTCTATCAACTAGACTACCTCTGTTTTTCCGCCAGCGGCTTCGATCTTGCCCTTGGCTGTGGAAGTAAAGGCAGCGGCTTTAACTGTCAACTTCTTTTTTAGATCGCCATCACCAAGAATCTTAATAGGAGTTTCGCCTTTTCTGATCATACCTTTTGAAAAAAGCGCGTTTCTATCGATGACATCACCGTTTTCAAATTCATCTAGCTTAGAGATATTTACTACCGCGAAAACCTTCTTAAAGTGATTTGTGAAACCCGGCAGCTTGGGCAAACGTCTTTGCAACGGGTTTTGACCACCCTCAAAGCCGGCTCCCTTTCCACCACCTGAACGAGATAGCTGACCATTGTGCCCCCGTCCGCAAGTCTTTCCATGTCCCGATCTTCGACCTCGGCCAACACGCTTTCTTTTTTTTGATGAACCGGCGACCGGTTTTAAATCATGAATTTGCATTTAAAATTCACCCAGCGGATTTTGCGTCGCTACCAGGCGCCTCCTGTTTTTTCTGTTTGTTTACTGCTTCTACTAGAACAAGATGACTGACCTTATGGATCATGCCTCTAATTACAGGGGAATCAGTTTTTTCAACGGAATGCCT
>JAUVQD010000085.1 GCA_030598355.1 Actinomycetes bacterium | reverse complement strand
GCGATATTGCTAGTTAGCGGATTGGCTATCCAACTAGGGTTTTCACTTATTCTGACGAATATGATTCTGGGTGTCGCCCTGATCAATTTTAGCAGACGTCGAGTGGCTTTTACCGCTATCGCTCGGATCAGCCCGCCATTTTACCTGCTCTTCTTTATCCTTGTTGGCGCTAGGCTTCAGATCGGGCTAGTCGGACAGTTGGGCATAATGGGTCTTGCTTATATTATTTTTCGGACCGCGGGCAAGAGCATTGGTGCTTGGTTTGGAGCGACAATTTCAGGGGCGCCAGGAGTTGTCCGCAAATATCTAGGGTTCGGTCTTCTGTCTCAGGCCGGTGTCGCAATTGGGCTCTCAATCGAAGCAGCGCAGACATTTCGCGGCCTTGGCTCAGAAGGTTTAAACCTGGCCTTACTGGCGGTCAATGTTATTGCGGGCACTACATTTGTATTTCAGGTTTTGGGACCACCGCTGACAAAAATGGCGATCTTCAGAGCAGGTGAAGCAGGCTCTAGGGCATCCAAGGAACCATCTTAAGCAAGATTCCGAACTCTCGAGACCGCTCTTTGTGAGTTTTCTCTCTTTTTCTCTTCTCGCAAGTTGGGGAATATAACCACCTAGTAGAGATCGGAGAGCTTGTTGCAAAAGCATATCAGTACCAGGATGACTGTCCCTATCGAAGAAGGCGAAGCGGCGTGAACTTCTTCCTGCTGGCATCAGTTGCAGTCTTAGCTGGCCTGGCGGGTGCTATATCGAGCAAACGTCTGAAGATTCCCCAAGTAGTCGGCTATATTGCCATTGGCGTAATTCTTGGATCTTCTTTCCTGGACATAGTCACTTTAAGACTTGTCGATCAATTCCAACCATTAAGTAGTTTGGCCTTGGCGTTTATCGGTTTTACGATTGGTGGAGAACTTGCATATGAGAACCTAAGAGAGCTTGGTCAGTCCATAGTGATTATTGCTTTTCTTAACGCTGCAACCGCCTTTCTTCTTGTCTTCGCAGCTGTTTATTTTGTCTCGGGCAATATACCCCTGGCGCTCATATTTGGCGCCCTGGCTTCTGCTACCGCTCCGGCTGCCACAGTTGACGTGCTTTGGGAATATAAAGCCAAAGGCCCCTTGACAACAACGCTCTTCGCGGTCGTTGGCATTGATGATGGCATAGCGCTAATTATTTATGGATTTGCCTCAGCGATTGCCAGGAGCTTAATCACAAGTACGAAAATGTCAGTGCAGTCCATGGTTCTCACCCCGACCATAGCTATTCTCGGCGCCATAGCGGTTGGAGTGACCGTCGGTTTTATGCTCAGTTTTGCTTTGAAAAGGCTCAGTCGTGAGGCCGACAAACTTCTAGCTACAATAGGGGCCATTCTCCTCGTCAGCGGCTTGGCTATTCAGTTTGAGTTATCACTTATTCTTACCAACATGGTTTTGGGCGTCACTTTGATCAATGTGGCCAAGCGTCGTGAGGCGTTTTCTGCCATATCTCGCATTAGCCCACCGTTTTACCTGCTGTTTTTTATCCTAGTAGGGGCTCGTTTTCAGGTCGGCATGATTGGACAACTTGGGCTTTTGGGCTTGGCCTACATTATCTTTCGTACTATTGGAAAGAGCGCGGGCGCGTGGCTGGGCGCTAAGATTTCAGGGGCACCGAAAGTTGTTCGCAAATATCTCGGGCTCGGCCTTCTATCGCAGGCCGGTGTCGCGATTGGTCTATCGGTTGAAACCGCCCAAACCTTCGGTGACCTAGGCTTGTCTGGTGCAAACTTGGCGTTGCTGGCCGTAAATGTCATTGCCGGCACGACGTTCTTATTTCAGATTCTCGGACCTCCTTTAACTAAGGTGGCGATTACCAAAGCCGGCGAAGTCGGTGCTTCTAAGAGGTCCATGTCTTCTTAAGTTCCACGTCTTTTTAGTCCTCCTCCTTTTTCCTAATTCGCCGTTGGGGAATATAACCACATAGTAGAGATCGGAGGGCTTGTTGCAAAAGTACATTAGTCCCGAAGGCGAAGAATTCATAGTCGAAGAACAGGCGACAAATCGCATTCTCAATGAGGGCATCCCCTTTATTATCGTCGACATAAAAGAGCGCCAGTTGACGATCAAAGAGAATGACATATTTGTTTATTGCAACATGAAGGGGGATATTCCGGCAGAAAATACTAGTGGTTTAGGCTTTTATACTGCCGATACCCGTTTTTTGAGTTGCTGGGAGCTCGCGCTGAATGGCCGGGAACCAATACTTTTGTCGACAAGTGCGGATAGAGATTACATGGCCCATATTGAGCTGACAAACGCGGATATATATGAGGGCGAGCAACTAAAGATCCCCCAGGAAACTATAAATATCCGAAGACTCAGGGTCTTAGCCGGTGGTCTGCTTGAGCGAATACGTTTCAAAAACTACAATCCGGTTCGGGTTGAGCTCAACGTTGAACTTGCTTTCTTCGCGGATTTCGCGGATATGTTCGAAGTGCGCGGATTACGTCGAGATAAACGGGGACAACTATTCCAACCCAAAACTGACAAGAAAACAGTGACCTTAGCTTATATAGGTCAAGATGATGTCTGGCGTCGAACCGAGATCGAAATGTCTCAGGAACCTGATTGGTTTCGTACGACTCTGAATAAGGTAATCATCGGCTATAAATTAATTCTCGATCCAAACAGCCGCGCCGTTCTAAATTTTCGGATCTCGCCCGTAATAAACAAGGAAAAAAAAGAGATTCCGGGTTTCAATCAAGCCATAAGTAGCCAGCGGCGGTCTTATGAAAAATGGGAGCGTTCTTGCACAACCATCAATACTGATAATGAGCTTTTTAACTCAGTTCTAAAGCGCGGTCAAAATGACATCAGGGCTTTGATTACAAGTAGTCCGCACGGCAGCATTATCAGCGCCGGTATTCCCTGGTATGTGGCGCCTTTTGGGCGTGACAGTTTGATCGCGGCGGTCCAGACTCTTCCTCTAAATCACGCGCCCGCCAGAAATACTCTCGAGATATTAGCTCGATTGCAGGGCAAGGAAGAAAATGCCTGGCGGGACGAGGAGCCGGGTAAGATCATGCACGAATTTCGTCAAGGCGAGTTGGCTAATCTGGGCGAGATACCACATACACCTTATTATGGATCCGTTGACTCAACGCCTCTTTTTCTTCTGGTTATGTCCGAGTATTACAAATGGTCAGGAGATAAGGAGTTTGTTCAAAAACATAGGGACGCTATTTTAGCGGCGCTAGACTGGATCGACAGATATGGTGATCTCGATGGTGACGGATTCGTGGAATATAAGCGCAAATCCAGTCGCGGCTTGATCAATCAGGGGTGGAAGGATTCTCACAATGCTGTCGCTTACGAAGACGGCCAGATGGCTCGAGCTCCAATTGCCTTGGCTGAAGTTCAGGCATATGTCTATTACGCGAAAAAACGGATGGCGCAAGTCTTCATGGATCTGGGTGAAAATGATTTTAGCTTGAAATTAGTGAAAGAGGCCGAGAAACTCAAGGAGGCGTTCAATGAGAAATTTTGGATTGCCGATCAAAGTTTTTATGCCATAGCCTTGGATGGCGAGAAGAACCAGGTAAAAACAATTTCATCAAATGCCGGGCAATGTCTGTGGACCGGCATCGCCGATCACGACAAAGCTATCGCTGTCTCAAAGAGGCTCTTAAATCCCGACATGTTCTCCGGCTGGGGGATTCGAACAGTTTCCAAGGATGCCATCACATATAATCCAATGAGCTATCACAACGGCTCAATTTGGCCTCACGACAACAGCATCATAGTTAGAGGGCTGAAGAGATATGGACGGACACGAGAAGCGGAACACGTCGCGACCGGAATTTTTGAAGCCGCCGTATACCATTCGTATTATCGCTTGCCCGAGTTGTTTTGTGGTTTCACAAGACGTGGGAGCAATTCACCCGTTGAATACCCGGTTGCGTGTAGTCCTCAGGCTTGGGCTGCCGGGGCAATTTTTATGATTCTACAGTCGATTCTGGGTTTGACGGCAAACGCGCCCAAAAATATTCTTTACGTTAACAACCCAACTTTACCGAAGTGGCTAAATCGGGTTAGCCTCTCAAACCTGCAAGTTGGCGAGAGTCGGTTAACGATCACTTTTAATCGTCAGGAAGGGGGTACGAGCTTCACCGTGCCAAAGAAGGAAGGAAAGCTTAGAATAATGATGGAAGAGTAGGAAGTATAAGGAATCGCTTTGCTATTGACCTGCCGGTAATTTTGGATATACTGATCCTTTAGAATAAAGATACGATTCCACTTTCGCAGACGTTCTACTTATCGAGGATTAAGACCAACAATATTCCAGCTAAAAAAAGACACTCAGCAGGTCATACGAGAATAAAAAATAACTAATAGTGAGGGCTCATGCCAAGTCGTAAGCAATCTCAGATAGAGGATGAAACGGTCACAATCGCGCATATCTCTGATATGCATGCCGGATCATCATATTTTATTCCCAACCTGCTTAGTCAAACAGTCGAGGAGATAAACAGGATTAATCCTCAGGTAGTTGTGGTTACCGGCGATTTGACAGATAGCGGTTTTCGTCAGGAATACAAGACAGCGAAAACATTTCTCGACATGATCGAGTGCGAAAACAAAGTAATCATTCCGGGCAATCATGACAGCCGGAATGTCGGATATATCCATTTTGAAGAGTTGTTTGGACTCAGAAATAACATCTTAAAGATCCCCGGCGTGACGATCGTTGGTCTTGACTCAAGCGAACCCGATCTTGACAACGGGCGCATCGGCAGAGAGCGCTATCGGTGGTTGGAAGAGCACTTTTCTATCACAGATGGGATAAAAATATTAGCCCTGCACCATCATCTACTGCCCGTTCCCGGTACTGGAAGGGAGCGAAACATGGTCTATGACGCGGGCGATATGCTTCAGGTGCTTGTACAGGCCGGCGTTGACCTTGTCCTAAGCGGCCACAAGCATGTTCCACATGTTTGGCAACTTGAAGATCTGGTCTTTGTAACTGCCGGAACGACCGCTTCTATGCGTCTGCGAGGAAAAACAAAGCCTTGTTATAACGTGATCATGCTCGAGAAGCGCCGAATGCGAATTTACCGTAAGTATCCCTTTGCCGGCCAGGATTTAATTGTCGATTTGGTCCTCGGAGAAAAACGGCAGTGTAAGTGGGATAGAGTAAAAACCGAACTTGGGGTGACGTCCGATAAGTAGGCTTTTAGCCCTGATCGACGGCGAGCACTATCCGCCGGTTGTCGAATCAGCTCTAGAGGAAATCGATAGAAGAGACGAAGAGATAGTGGCGGTAGTTTTTCTGGGGGGCACAGAGAAGGTTCTCGAAAACAACGCTTACTCGGAGCTCGGATACCCGATAGTCCAAGATAAAAACTATTTGGCGGCGATTGAAAGAGCCGTGGGTCAATATAAGCCCGACGAGGTCGTTGACCTCAGTGATGAGCCAGTTGTCGGGTATCGTGAACGTTTTGAAATTGCGAGTCTTGTGTTGTCGCTTGGCCTAAGATATACCGGCGCTGATTTTGAGTTTCGTCCACCGACATTCAATAAAATCAACAACAAGCCTTCGATGGCAATTATTGGAACAGGTAAACGAGTTGGGAAGACCGCAGTTTCTGCGTATGCAAGCCGTGAGCTGAAGAAAAATGGATTCAATCCGGGGGTTGTGGCTATGGGGCGCGGCGGCCCAATTGAGCCGGAAGTTATTGAGGGCGATAAAATTAGGATTGACGCCGAGTATCTTCTCGGCCAGGCGCGTCAAGGCCGTCACGCGGCTTCGGATCATTTTGAAGACGCGCTGATGAGTCGGGTTTTAACAGTTGGTTGCCGGCGGTGCGGCGGAGGACTGGCGGGCGAGCCTTTTATTTCCAACGTTGTCGAGGGAGCAAAAATCGCGAACGGTCTGACTACGGATTTCACAGTTTTTGAAGGCAGCGGCACAGCGATTCCGCCGATTGAGACAGATGTCACAGTAGTGGTAGCTGGAGTGAACCAGCCCGCAGAAAATATAACTGGATATCTGGGACCTTTCAGGGTCTTGATAAGCGACATGGTCGTTTTAACGAATTGTGAGGAAAATATCGACAGAACTACGATTGACGAGATAATTCAAAAGATCAAAAGGATTAAACCAGGCATAGAGGTGGTAGAAACAATTTTTAGACCTCAGCCGCTTGAGGATATCTCGGGCAAGAAAGTGTTCTTCACGACCACAGCCCCTTAATCGGCCAATCGCGTATTGAAAAACTGGATAGAGTCAAAGTTTGGAGCCCAAGTCGTCGGTATTTCCAACCAATTGTCAAACAGAGCTCTCCTAAGAGAAGATATATCAAACTGCAAGGGAAGATTTGACACATTGTTAACAGAGCTCAAAGCAGCTGCAGTTGACGT
>JAUVQD010000224.1 GCA_030598355.1 Actinomycetes bacterium | reverse complement strand
GTAAGATCAGGGATCGGATGCGTGATGTCATCGTCGGGCATCGTCAATATTATTAGCTGCGTAATGGAGCCAGTCTTATCTCTGACTCGACCGGCGCGTTCATATATATTGGCTAGGTCCGTATACATGTATCCGGGATAGCCGCGGCGCCCCGGTACCTCTTCGCGAGCGGTTGAAATCTCACGCAAAGCCTCGCAATAGTTTGTCATATCTGTTAAGACCACCAAGACCTGCATATCGTGTTCAAAAGCCAAATATTCGGCAACCGATAAAGCGCATCTGGGCGTCATTATTCTTTCAATGGTTGGATCATCAGCTAGATTAAGGAAGAAAACCACTTTTTCAAGTGCTCCGCTTCTTTCAAAATCCCAGCGGAAGAAGGAGGCTTCCCTGTGAGTAATTCCCATGGCTGCAAATACGATAGCGAACTCCTCGCCGCTCTTAACTTTTGCTTGGCGGATAACCTGAGCGCAGAGTTCATTTGCGGGCAGCCCTGAACCAGAAAATATGGGCAGCTTCTGACCGCGCACAAGGGTATTTAAGCCATCAATGGAAGAGATGCCAGTTTGTATGAAGTCGGCTGGTTGCTGTCTTGAACAGGGATTGATCGGCGCCCCACCTACATCCAGCCTCTTTTCAGGAATCAAGTGCGGGCCGCCGTCAATAGGAACACCGCGACCATTCAGCACTCGACCAAGCATTTCAATAGATACGTCAATCTTGGCGACCTCCCCGGTGAAGCGCAAGGAAGTTTTGTCAGCATCGATACCATCGGAGCCTTCGAAGACCTGGACAACAGCATAGCCTTCCCCGGCCTCCAAAACCTGGCCTGTCCGTTGAACCCCATTTGGCAGATTAACGTTAACCATCTCACCATAGGCAACCTCGGATACACCCTCTACCACCAAGAGTGGGCCGGCTATGTCGCGTATGGTTCTAAGTTCCCAGCTCAATAAGGAAACGTCATCAATTTTTAATGAAGAAGCGTCTTTTTTGCTTTTCATCAAAGCACCTCAATTTCGGCAATTGTTTTTCCGATTTCAGTCGTTAAGCTCTTCAGTTCGTTGACCGCTTGATCATTGGCGATCTCCTTCATTCGGGAAATCCGCGATTTTAGGGGCAGCTCAGTGATTTGCGTAAGTACTACACCCCGGCGAATTGCCTCGGTCGCTGACTTATGAAACGTTAAGATCACATTGAGCATTTCCAGTTGCTTTTCTAATGGACAAAATGCATCGACTTCATGAAAAGCGAATTGTTGTAGAAAGTCCTCTCGCAGCATTCTGGCGACTTCGAGTAGCGCTCTTTCGGATTCCGGGAGAGCGTCCGGTCCGATAAGTTGTACGATTTCTTGAAGTTCAGATTCGCGTTGGAGAATCTCCATGGCCTCCTGACGGAGTCGACCGTAATTGCTTGAGACATGCTCAGAATAGTATTCTTGGATCCTGTCAAGAAAAAGAGAGTAGCTTTTTATCCAGTTTATTGCGGGAAAATGACGTCGATGAGCAAGGTTAGTATCGAGTGCCCAGAAGGCGCCAGCGATTCTCAAGGAGTTTTGCGTCATCGGTTCAGAAAAGTCTCCACCTGGAGGCGAGACCGCTCCAACAATTGTCACTGATCCGACCCGATCTTGACCGCCGATGGCCACAACCCGGCCGGCTCTTTCGTAGAAGTTCGCCAATCTCGTCGCCAGGTAAGCGGGATAGCCTTCTTCACCCGGCATCTCTTCGAGGCGTCCGGAGACTTCTCTCAAGGCTTCGCCCCACCTAGAGGTCGAATCGGCCATCAAGGCTACGTCGTAGCCCATGTCACGATAGTATTCTGCGATAGTAATTCCAGTATATATAGAAGCCTCACGAGCAGCGACAGGCATATTTGACGTATTGGCGATCAGAACTGTTCTATCCATCAGTGGTTTACCGCTTTTTGGGTCTACGAGCTCCGGAAATTCTGTAAGTACTTCGGTCATTTCATTGCCGCGTTCACCGCAACCCACATAAATAATAATATCAGCGTCGGCCCACTTGGCCAGTGTCTGTTCTGTGACTGTTTTGCCAGTTCCGAAACCACCGGGGATGATGGCGGAGCCCCCTTTAGGTATTGGAAAGAGAGTGTCGAAAATCCGCTGGCCGGTTATTAAAGGTGTTTCCGGATCAAGCTTTCTCTTTTGAGGTCTGGGTTTGCGCACGGGCCAAGTCTGTCGCATAAAAAGCGGCACTTCGCCTTCGATCTCACCGATAGCCTCCTCGATCCTGTAATCACCTTCTTTAATTTTTGCGATCTTACCCTGGGCCCCATCGGGGATCATGATTTTATGAATGATGCTGCTCGTTTCTTGGACTGTGCCCACTATGTCTCCGGCTATTACGCTATCGCCCACGGACATAGTTGGGGAAAAGTGCCACTTTCGATCAGGGTCTAAAGCTCTAACGGAGCTTCCTTTCGGAATATAAACCCCGTATTCTTTGCTTATTATCGGCAAGGGTCGTTGAATTCCGTCATAGATTGATGTGAGCAAACCAGGACCTAGCTCAACAGCAAGAGACGATTCCTCGCTAGTGACCGATTCGCCGACCTTCAGGCCTGAAGTGTCTTCATAGACCTGGATCACAGCTATGTCTCTTCTCATTTTAATGATTTCACCAATGAGGCCAATCTCACCAACCTTGGTGATGTCGTACATTCTTGAGCCAAACATCTCCTTGGCCTCAACAACAGGCCCTGTAATCCTGGCGATTGTCCCTTGAATCATTAGTCTCCCACCTCTTTAGCAACTGGATGTCTTAAATTAATTCTTTAGCCTGATATCGAAGCCAACCGCTCTTTTAATGAACGCTGACAGGTATTCGTGACCTTCGCCCAACTCCTCAAAGTCTAATTTTGAAGGTATCGGTACGACAATCGGACGATATAGTTTTTCGGTCTTTGCTTGAAGCGCGGCGCCAATTTCGGCAAAATAGTCCTCGTCCATGGCGATTATTCCAGCACGATCATCATTTATTGCTCTGGCCAGCTCAGTTCTCGCCTCAGCG
>JAUVQD010000162.1 GCA_030598355.1 Actinomycetes bacterium | reverse complement strand
GCTTCCTTGCCCGGCTATAAACTTATCTTTTAAGAAATCTGAGTCACCGACAACAATCAGTCTCCCGCCTCCCTTTAGCTTGCGAGAGGCCGCAACTACTTGCTCGGACAACTTTTCTTTTGGAACATTCATTTCAGGGTTTGGCATGATATCAAAGTTTTTCGCCTGAGAACCGGCAAACTGGGTTGTAACTAATAATGGCTCGCTTTTCTTCCCGATCTTCAGCGACTGCCCCCAGGGAATTGTAACTGCCCTAATATCCCGGACGATCGCGTCATCCGAAGCCGGCTGCACTTGCATCCAAAAAGGATACGGTATTGAAAAATAATTGTCCTGGCCTCCCGCGGAAATCATCTGATTGGACCGCAAATCAAATAGCAGACGGGGCTGTACTGTTAAGCCGTAGCCGGCTAAGAAATTAGTAAAATTGGTCTTATTCGGAACTACACTCATTGTTTTATCGCTAATTGTCAGGCTGTCAATAAGCGCCAGAACTGATCCGCCCTCTTCAATGAACCTGGTCAATGTCTTTAGCTCGTGTTTAGCGGCGTCACTCGTAGGACCAGCAATAATAACGACTCCGACGTCTTTGGGAATCGCCTCGCCTTTCGTTATGACCAAATCCTCAACTTGATAGGCCTCAGCTAAGAGCGCTCTCCATTGACCATAGGTGTCGGGTTCTTCTGCTCCGAGACCCGGTGGCGGCTCGATCGCCCTGTGACCCTCAAGAAAGACAACTTTCTTCTGTTTTTCTGAGGAAATTTTCCGAATCAATCTGCTCAATTGATATTCGAGATCCGCTGTTTGGTTGATAAAGGGAATTGTTTCCTTCTGGCTTCCGTACTCAATTGTCAGCCCCAGGAACCCTTTTTTAACTTGATACTCATCTTGGCGAACTACATTGAATTGGACCTGCTCTATCCCGGCCTCCTGGATCTCTTGTTGGGCTGCTTCTCCATCTTTGGGGCTTAAGAATAGAGCCTTCACCCGACCTTTGCTGATCGTTTGATAGTCGAGAATGACATCTTTTATGTCCCGCAAAGCAGCCTCCGCTTCAGGCGGAAGTTGGCGCGAGGAATAAAGCTTTATTGTCACCACATCGGGTAGCTCTCTTAAGATCTTAGCGGTTGCGCCGGATAACGAATAAAGGCGCCCGGCAGTTAAATCAACGCGCCCTCCGATCGAGCTCCCGATCAGGCTGCCCAAGACAGAAATAATAATTATCAAGGCCGTTCCCAGGCGAAGCATTTTATAGCGAGAGCTCTGGTGCGACTCCCTATCCCGGCGAAGTCCGAAATAGCTGAGAGTTGAAAAAACCATTGCCAAAGCCGCAAAATAAGCTATATCGGCGAAGCTGATAACTCCCCTTGTCATCGAGTCAAAATGGGCTAAAGCACTTAATTGCCTAACGACATTCGTCAGCGGAAAAGGTACCGCCATAATTACAAATTGAAGACCTGTCGATATTAGTAAGAAGGTAAAGAAAAGCGCGATAATAAATGAAACCGTCTGGTTCTTACTTAATGATGAGGCAAAAATGCCTACTGAAGACAGGCCGATAATTAGAAATACAGCTCCAAGATATTGGCCGGCCATCATGCCCAAATCCAAACGACCGCCTAATGATAGCCCTAAAGGGATCGGCAGAGTGAGCAAAAGCGCTATCACGACAAAGCCTACGTTGGCTATTAACTTACCTACAATTATTTCAACTTCATTTATCGGGTGAGAGAGCAAAACTTCAAGCGTGCCATCCTGTTTTTCTGCGGACAAAGATCTCATTGTCACAGCCGGAACAAAAAAGAGCAGAAGCCACGGCAACAACTCGAAGAGAGGTCGCAGTGAGGCCTCGCCCATCAGAAAAGCGGCCCTGAAGAAAAAATAAGAGCTTATTACCAGCCAGACTACGAGCAGCACATAAGCGAAGGGGGAATCAAAAAAACTTTTTAGTTCTTTCGCGGCTAGAATCCTTATTCTTCTAATCATTGCTGCCGCCGACCGTTAAGTTTCTGAAAACATCTTCCAGAGATGTTTCCTCTTGATGCAGCTCCCAAAGAACCCAGTCGTTCTCTTTAGCCATTAAAAAGATATCCGGTCGTATTTCTTTATTGCTAGCGCAGGTCAGCTTATATCGATGGCGACCTCTGGGGGCACCGCTTACCTTCTCTGCACTCATAACGCCGGCTATAGATTTTAGCTTCGCAATTGGTTTATTTCCAGCAATTTCCACTATCAGACCCTTGACACCTTTGGCTTGGCTAAGCAATGCCTTTATTGTTGAGTCGGTGACCAATCGGCCGCGATCGATAATCACAACCCGGTTGCAAGTGCTCTCGACCTCTTGAAGCACGTGGGTGCTGAGCACGACAGTTCGCTCGCGCCCAATTTCTTTTATCAGGTTACGGATTTCCACTCTTTGGTTTGGGTCGAGACCTTCGGTCGGCTCATCGAGTATTAAGATTTCGGGTTGATGCAAGATAGCCTGAGCTAACCCAACCCGTTGCCGATAACCTTTTGAAAGCTCTCCTATCGGACGATAAAACACATCGGAAATACCTGTTTGTTGAATAATATTTTTCATATCGACTTCGGCGGCGCTGACGCCTCTGATTGCGGCCGTGAAGCTTAAAAAATCCTGGACAATCATATCGCTATAGAGAGGATTGTTTTCCGGTAAGTAGCCGATCAATTTCTTGGTGGAAAAAACATCCTTTTCAACGTTAATGCCGTTTATCTCAATTTCTCCGGTGTCAGGAGCCAGGAATCCGGTGATCATTCTCATGGTCGTGCTTTTTCCAGCCCCATTGGGCCCTAAAAAACCGACTACCTGACCTTGCTCTATATCAAGCGTGAAATCGTCGACAGCCTGAGTTGAATCAATGCTTTTGCTGACATTCCTTCATGTAAACATAGTTAGAGTAATGTTATAGAACAAATGATGATTTATTTCAAGCTTTATACCTTAAAAAATGCTAAAATAATCAGCCTTATGACAAAGAAAAAACCTGGAGTTCCCCCGGCACTCATACTAATCATCATGGCAATCATTGTTTTCGGAATCATGTTCGCTTTCATGTACGCCGAAAACCTTAATCCTGAGTGGCTAAGACCAACCGGTTAAGATAATTCGGGGACGATAATTCGGGGACAACAAGATAATTCGGGGACACAATACTTAATTATGAACTCGAATTAAGTATTGTGTCCCCGAATTATCCAGTCTTTTCTACGATGGAAATCGGAGTGGTTTCAACGGTAAAAGAATCGTCGCCAATAGGAAGCAGCGCTCCGGTGTCAATAATTATACATGGAATACTTCAGGAGTGCCGCGGGGAGTTTACTGGATATACGCCGTTGCGCGAGACGGTGTGAGCACGACTCGCGTCTACAGCTCCGGTCCATTGTTCATTGATCACTCGGCCAAAATGCAACTACGAGGTTAGCCCGGTCTTGGTGATATAAAAGGGATTTCGCGCAATAGCTTTCCCCAACCCAATGATAGGATGAGCCTTTATTAGCCCAGCCAGAAGCGCGCCGGATATCAAACGTTGATCATAAAGACAGAGCATCGTACAAGATTTGGTCGAACATTCAAAATCCGCCCTAAACTCCAAAGATAGCCAATCTTCATCACTGGCGCGACCCAACACTTGCGAGGGATCGCTCACAATTGTCAGCCCTTCCCATCCTTGATTTCCTGCAGCTTTCAAGGCTTTTCCAAAGCGATGAATAATGACATCTATATCGAAACCAGCTTGACCAAAAAAGAACTCTTCCGGCTCAACGCTAAGGATCTGTTCTGTCTCAAGATAGAGACCGACATTATGCTCAGATTCTTTCAATGCTTCTAGTATCTGATCTTTTACGTCGGCTGAAACTACCAAAAGGCACTGCTTTCGCCTGATCAAAGCTTCAGTTAGAAATTGGCCAACGACTGACACTCTTTCTTCGTCGGTTGCGTAGAACCAACACAGATGTTTTGCGTCGGGGATTATCTCCAAGCTTTCTATTCGTTCGGATTGCGCCTGCTCGGACTCAATTTCCATCTATGCACCCTCTTCTTTTGACTGTGTCTAGTATATCAGGAATATGAGTTGATCGCCGCCTTCGGCCCATGCCCG
>JAUVQD010000066.1 GCA_030598355.1 Actinomycetes bacterium | reverse complement strand
CGAGGTCTATACCGACCACAACGCTTTTGCCGTCAATCCAAGCCCCTGTCCCTGAAGTACTGGTTGTGTCAGATGTTCCAACCGCGTTACGATGGCAGACCTCGCATCTTTTTCTCCGAGTGTACGCGTCTTCCGATGACGACCCCCAAACTGTGGAGGACGAGTCCCAATAATAAGAGGCCGCGTTATTTGTCGTTGTCTCAGAAGTGGAAGCGGCGTACTCATAGAGTCCGTCGGCAAGCATGAAATAGTTGTTATTTCTTGACTGATGGACATCGTGACATACCATACACGGCAACTTGGTGCCGGCATTATAGGTGAGGTTTGATAAATAGCCCCCTGAAACGCTTCCGGTTTGGTCTGTCATGTGCCCGGGGGAGGTGACCGATTCTGATGCGTCACCGGACCCTTTCTGCTTGGCGCTTGCATCGGCGTCATAATCAGCCTTAATGTCAATGGAAGACCCAGTCCCATCATGACAACTAAAACAGAGTGCGTTGTATACGCTGGCCGGATTATTATTAACAACGGATGGATCACTGGTAAATAATTTATTTAGAATTCGCCGGTTTTGGCGGGCCATATGGGTGTTGTGACAGGCTGAACAATAATTTGTGTTGACATAGGCCCCAATATTACCTGGTGAGCCATGGGGATTGCCGACAAAAGTTGCTTTTTTTGAATCCAGGTTCTTTAGGCTCGCGACGGTGTCCGGAGCTCCAACGACAACATATGATTGGTTAACAATACGAGCGCCGATTGTCGAACCGACTGTGGCTTGATCGTTGATTTCAAAGACAACATAGTAGAAGCCACTGGACGTAGTCGAAATTGACGGCGTTGGAGACAGCGTAATTGTCGTGTCGATGGCCCCGGTTCCAAGGAGAACACTTGTGCTGGGATCAAATTCGGTGGTGCCGCTGGCGTCGTATATCTTAACGCTATCTATCCAGGCGTCGCTGGAAGTACCGGTGCGCTGGACACGAACAGCGGTCCAGGTAGTGTTTTTGCTTTCCATTCTCGGCCGAAGTTTCAACATCGATTGGAGCCTGGTCTGCCCAGCTATAGGCTTTGCGATACTGGAGGGCACATCGTTAAAACCACGCATTTTCATCTTGTCCGGGGCCTCGTCAATATTTGCCGTACCCGAAGAAAAAGGAAGATTCGTATTAGCCATTGTGTCCGGAGAATTAATGTCAAAAGAGACCGACCCGGGAGAAACGAGCTGAGCACCGACTGTCTTACTTATATTGGCCGAGCTTGATATGGAGTAGACAATAAAATACCGCCAGGTGACTGCTGTCGAAATCAGCTGAGATTCACTAAGAGTAATATTAGCGACTCCGCCGGAAACGTTTCCCTGACCAATAACCAAATCTGTATTTGCCCAGTTCGCGTCAACTGATTTATATATGAAAACCTTGCTGATATCGCCGTCTGCCGCCGTGCCGGTAATACTAACGCTAATACCCAGCCATGATGCCGTCCCGGCGTCAGTTGTCAGCTCAAACCTGACAAAATCATTTTTACCGCCCTGGCTAATGCTCGCTGGAGCCGTATTTGTTGGAGCAACCGTGACAGTCACGGCTTCGGCGGCTTGCGGCGATTGGAAAAAGAAAAACAGCGCAAAACTAATCGCCGTCAGGGTTATTATGCCAACTGACTTTACGCTTTTACAGATTTCTTTCATTTTTGCCGTTTTTCTATTTTTGCCTGAATACAAGCTCTATATGCTATTTTTCGGTAATATCGACTGAGCATGTTAGCCATTTAAAGCATGCCGATACTTTTAAGCCCGCCTTTTATTAGATTTTTCGTACCGCGAATTAGGGCCTGCCACACGCTCATAATATACCAATTATGTGCCTGATTTTCAAGCTTAAACGCCCGTCTGATTAGCCATTTCAACCGCAAAACGGTCCACTCTTAAACCACCAAAACGGCAACAGACAACCTAGTCGTTTTCGCTTGCGACTTTTACCTTAACAATCATGCTGCGAACGGGACTTTCATTTCCGCGCTTATCTCGAGTGAAATACAAGAGCCTGTTTCTGCCGACCGGTGCTTGAAAAGATGCCCCGTAAACTTGGTAATCGCCTCTATTCCATTTGTAGAAAATCGGGACGCCGCTCTCCAGGGTCGAAAGAATTACCTGAGGCGGCACAGCATACCAGTTGTCTTTCAGCGAGGGCCTAGACGGATCAATTTCAAGTATGACCGACGGACCACTATTGTCTATTAAAACCGAGACTCCTATTCCCGGCCGCTCCGGAACACCGGCGCTTCCTGTAGCGCGGCTATGAAAAACGTGTCGCTCTCCATCTGAGACCGGAAGCTCAATGCTGGCCACCCAATGATCATAGCGCCCATTAACAGGTTTGGCGTTATGCCAACTATGTCCTCCATCATATGTCAACTCAACTAAAGTAACTGCGCCGAATTTTGCTGAGGACTCGCCCTTAATCTCGAGAGATTTTTCGAAAACCTTCTCATCCGGGCGCAAACTTGTGATCTTCGAAGTTACTGTGCTGGTGCTTTCAGTTGTTCTAATAGGTTCATCGACACGCCCCTTGCCGCGGCCAATCTCCATTATTAATCTCCAAGCCTCTCTCTTTCCTCGATCCAAATACCAGGCTGTCTGAAGTACATGTTGCGCTCGCGGACGACGCTTTTGTTTTATCAATAACTTGGCGATAGCTACATGAACCTCGGACTGCCGAACCTTAGATAGGCCCAACCCCGCTAGGATTTCATAATGATCAACCGCTTCTTTTAGTCTGTCTTCTTTTGAAAGAAGCTGCGCTAAAAGCAATCTGGCCGCAATATAGTTCGGATATTGGTCAAGAGCCGCCTCCAACTCTCCAATTGCTTTTTGCCGATCACCAAAAGCTGCCATGGTTGCCCCGAGCGTAAAATGATACTCGGCATTTGAGGGATCGAGTTCGCTGGCCATTTGAAAACTATCCACAGCTTCCTCACGCATTCCCAATGCCAGGTCTGTTTTTCCAAGCAGAAAGTACGTTTTATCTTGCGGTGACCCCAGTTGGCTCGATATACGAAACTCGAATTGAGCGTCTTCGAAATAACCCCGAGCGTAGTTGCTCTCTCCTTGTTTCTTATGTTCTATCGCTCGTTTCTCCCCATACACTGCCATACTTGCGCGATAGAAAAGAACGATCAAAAGAATCACCGCCAGAATCGACGCGCCTGCGGCTAGTAAGTGCAGATAGTTAAATCGAGGCGATAGACCCTGAAGTGTGGGTTGGTGAAGATCATCTTTAACAACTCTATTCATTTTGACCTATTTTTCCGCCCAAACAGCAACCCGGTTGTTCAGGCGATCCGCGATAAAAATAAGACCTGTTTCTTGATCGATGTAGATTCCGTTTGGATAAGCCAGGTCACCCTCGTTGTTCTGGCTCGACCCATATGTAAAAAGGAATTTGTGGTCTTTACTAAAAATATAAACTTTACTCTTTAAAGTATCGACAACATGAATACGGCCCAATTTGTCGATATCGATACCTCTTGGTAGTGAGAACATATCTTTCTCGGGGGCTTTAAGGAAGCTTAAGAATTTCCCGTTTTTGTCGAATACCTGGACTCGACTATTATTTGAATCTGTCACGTATAGCGTACCGTCTTCGGTTTTTACCATAGAGTTCGGATATTGAAATTTCCCTGGAGTCGTGCCCGGGCCACCGATTTTTTTCTTCAGCTTGCCGGTTGTAGAAAATATTTTTAAAGTCTGGTCTCCGACGTCAGTAACATAAAGTTGATCATCGAAATATCTAAGCCCAACGGGATTGATCACTTTTTTGGACGTGGTGCTGTTGCTGGTTTTTACGGGTGCGATCAGTTGCGGGAAAATATATCTAAAATCACCGTTGAGCCTATATACCAAAATGTCGTTTTTTGGACCGGCACTAACGTAAATACGACCAAAACGATCTAGAACCACAGACCGGGATGATATATCCTCTATTTTCTGAGCGTTACCAGATAAATTGAGGCTCCAGCTGAAGGCGCCCTCTCTGCTGGTAACAACAACCTTGTCCGCGCTAGTTGTATAGAGACTGCCAAAAGCGACATGAACCCCAAGCGGATTTACCAGCTTGTTATTCTTGGCACCGATTATTGGGTAGAGAAAGCGCGGCTGCCTATATGCGGACGTTGGCTGATGTCGTTGATAATAGTCCCGGGCAGCCCAATAATAGAATGCTGATAGAGCGACCACTCCAAGGAGGAAAATGGCCAGAATGGATCTGAGAAAGGCCCTTTTGCTAATCCGGTTTCACCTCTGCCTTTTGGCAAATTTTTGCAGCCAAGTATACCAAATTGACGGACAGCTTTCAATTTTGATAAACCGGGCGAATATCTAGATTAAGACAAGTTGACAATATCCTACAGGTTCCTAAAATAACTATTAAAACGAGGTCTAGATGATGGTTGACATAAACACCTTTGTCCAAATAACAAAAGTTTGGATCCTGTCGACCCGCCTTGAGTTGATGGTGCTGACAGCTATTACTCTTTGCACAGTACTGATTATCATCATTTCTATTGTTCTCCATCGTACGCGAGCAAAACCAGGTAAAGTCGAGATAGAGAGCTTAAAACCTGTCAATAAAGAAAAGAAGGTCTAGGGCAGATCTGTTGTATCATGGCACGGTATGCTGGCGCAAAGTTTATCCATTTTTCCAGCCTCAATTGGTGACGGTGTTCCGGTTGGAGATGATGCTTTTAGCATCTTCCATGAAGTACCACCTGCGTGCGGAAAACCCTTGCTGATGCCGGCGGGCGCGCTATCGGCAGTGTGACATTGTTGACACGTCGGCCCCTTGTTGAGACCATCATCCGGGGCGACCTTAACCCATCCGCCTTCGAGCTCATAGCCGGATCGGGAGCTGTCGTGACCATAACTAATCCCCTGAGGGGTAGTTTTCGGATCAGTGTGAAGACCATAATTCGCCTCATGACAATTAGAACACCACTGTGTCAGCGTTAGGGTTCCCGTGGTGGCGTCATAAAAAGCTCCGCCGGTAGGTTTATTGGGGTTGGGGAACTTTCTTAAGAGCTGACTGCTTGCCAGGGGCTCCTCGCTCAATACAACCAGATCGCTGGCGTGCGGCGAATGGCAATTCACGCACCCCCACTCAGCATTTCCGTAAGCTGTGTAGGTTGTATCATCCGGAACAACTATTTCTCCTGTCTGTTCCGTGTCCAAACCGTGTCCGTTGGCATCAATCCATACTCTCTTGGCCGAGACGATACCGGTTTGTCCGTGACAATACTCACAGGCTGTCGCGGCATTTGTTGTTCCGGGTCGGAGAAGACGATAGCTGGCTTCAGACAAATGCACGGCGTGACAACTTTTGCATTTGTTGCCGGTCGTCGTATATCCCCCGTGCGGTATAGTGCTGGTGCTTTCGCTATCTGTATTATAACCGGCGGAATATGCCTGTCCCGCCATTATCAGCCAGAACACGCATATTACGAGGAGTAGTGAAAATAAATTTTTGATACTCATCACACCTGCTTCTAAACTATCATCTTCCCTGATCCACTGTCTTGTCAAGGGAGTCATGGTATCCCTTTAATCAATTGTTATCTTAAGAAGCTGAACCCTATCATTAAATTTATCGGCAACGGCGAAGATGTCTTTACCGGCATAAGCAATGCCTGACGGATAATAAAGTTCACCTTCTCTTTGCCCTTCCTGGCTAACTTTGGCCAAGCTGGCTCCGGACGCATCCAGGACTTCAATTTGATGGTTAAAAGCATCGACAACAAAGAGCCTGTCCTTCTCGTCACCGGCAATACCCGACGGTAGCCCGAATCGACGATCCTTTTCGTCGGAAAACGGTTGGCCAACAACCCATTTGACTTGACCTTTTCCGTCTACCGCTTGCACTCTCAGGTTATTCAAGTCGGCGATATAAATCCGGTTCTTATCTTTGACGATAAATCCGGTAGGCAGGTCAAATTGACCCTCATCTTTTCCTTTGCCGCCCCACCTATCCAATAGATGTTTTCCGCTAAGATCATAAATGTTTATAAACGCGTAATTTGCCAGATAAAGACGTTTGCCAAAGACGACGGGTTTCAACGGCATCATTACACGCAGCTCTCGCTCAACACGACCATCTGATCGAAATATCACAACTTTCCCCGCTGTTTGATCGGCGACGTAGACGCGGCCATCAGCCCCAACTGCGATACCAAGTGGAGCCACAAATTCGCCCTTGCCAAGACCAGGTCGACCGAATTTTCTTAAAAAACGACCAGTGGCGCTAAAGACGAGTACCCTTCCGTGGCCGGTATCGGTGACGTAAATATTGCCGTTACGATCAAAAGCGACATCGTGAGGTTGTTTTAATTGCTCCTCGGGCTTGTTTCCATAACCGTAGATACTAAGAACGTTTTGGATGCCTTTGCCTTTGTAAACTACAGCCTTAGGCCGAGAAATTGAGTAATAAATATAAGAAAGTGCAAAAACAGCGACTATTAGGATAGCCAAAACAAACCGCAAAAAACCTCTGGTCCCGACTGTTATGCTCGTCATGACCTCTTAACGCTCAACTCTGGCAAGACCTTTCTTCGCTTCCGCGTAGTCTGGAATGAATCGCAAAGCTTCTTGATAGTGATGCTCGGCTAAACTTTTTTTGTTTGTGCGCTCGTATGAAACCGCGAGTTGATAGTGAGCGTCAGCAAGAAAGGGATTAATTTTAACGGTTTTTTCCAAATATTTTGCAGCTTCTTTGTAATCTTTGTCCTTGAAAGCGATTATGCCAAGTTGAAAGTAGGCAAGCCCGTCGGCGGGTTTTGCTCTAGCGGCTTTCTTGAACTGCTGTACTGCTTGCTTCTTCTTGCCGTCATTAAGATAAACCAGACCCAGCTGAAAAAGCGCGTCCTTATATTTCGGCTTCATATCTAAGGCTCTTCTTAACTCGGTGACGGCTTCGTCCGTTTTGCCCATGCGCGAGTAGATTTGGGCGATTCCCACCCTGGCGTCAATGTCTCCGGGCTCTTTCTCTAAACGGTTTTGGTATATAACCATCTCTCGCTCGAGCGCGGATCGAACTTGAGGGACCCTTAGATATAATCGACTGACTATCAACCCGCCGACAACAAATAGCGTGACCAGGGAAATAATTATTCCAATGG
>JAUVQD010000257.1 GCA_030598355.1 Actinomycetes bacterium | reverse complement strand
TGTAAGACTTCTTCACACCGGCCGAGGCTACTGCCATGGTGCCGCCTAACACCAATACCAATACGATCGCGGATGCATATCTCAATCGCCTCTTCCAGGAGCTCCTACAAAACAGCATGACTTCGTTTACCCGGATCGTTTGTCACGTAATATGTAACCAAGAGACGATCTCTCTCATCGGACTGGAGTCTGAGCCACCCCGCTTTTCGACTGTTCGCTATGTTTGGGGCCCCCTTTTTTCACTGGTCTTCCTGCCGCCGAATCTCCGGTTGATCTGGGTGTTTCTCTATTCAGCCGGTATTCTTGGTCTCGGACTGAACATGTTGGCGGGCTTATCGCGCATTGGCGGCCACCGGAAGGAAGAATGACTGAATTAAGCTGAAGCCGCGCCGGCGTCTGGTCTGATGAGAGTCGAGGCCAAACGCTTGTCAAAAAAAGCCTGCGCTTTCTCGCGGCCTTGCCCCGGAAAATGGTAAAGGTCGAGATATAACTGTAAATCGGAGACTACCCTTAAGCCAGCGATCCTTTGCATGTCTCGAAAAACGCAGTTCTTGTAATATGGCACGAGGAAACCAACATTGGCTCCATCCTCGACTTTGCTTAGCATCAACGGCTCTTCCAAATATTCAACGTCGGCCTCTTTTTCTAAATAAATATGGACGGTGCGAAATTGCGCCCCCGGCAAAATCAAGGACACCCCGGCCTGCAGACTAAGCGCGAAATTAAAATCGGTGGGCAGTTCTAAATTCCGGAGACGATCCAATATCTCTGCCGTGCTTGTGGCCAGACAAAAATATCGTAATTCCTGATTTTTTCGATAATTGTAGGCCGCCACCCATTCGGCCAAGATTTCCTGAGCGCCGATTATTTTAAAACCGGCTTTATTTCTTTTCGCGTAGCCCCGCCCCTCCAGTTCTTTAAGTATCCGAGAAATAAATCCCGGATCTAAATGCGTCGCCCGGGCCATCTCGCGTACACGCCAAGTTTTATCTTTCTCCTTAAACGCCTCTCTTAATATCAACGAAGCCTTATCGCTAAACGGATTTCGGCCCCGGTGTTTTGGCGGCCGCCGACTAGAAAATCCTGTTCTGTCGATCAATAAGGAGCGGTATTTTATATAGGCATTGCCCGATAGATCAAGCCAATTAATTCCGTTTTCCGTACAGACGGACCGGCGCTTGGGGCTTAGGTATTCGCCGACGATCAGGGGCGTGTATTCCGAATTATTTTGTATAAATAGTTTAAGGGCGAGGATCTTATTATTGAACATATGCGAACGCGGCTCCGACATAATCTGCGTCGCGAATTCAATCTTTAAGTCATGGTAATACAGATGCAAAAAACAGTCCGGACTAGCCATATCGTCGTCAAGGCCTTTGGTCGTAGACACGGAAAGCTTTAAATCCGCGATCCCTAAAAGTTCGGGCCAGCGCTCCTTAAATTCAGTTAATATGAGTTCTTCGGAAATCCGCAAATGTTGTCCTTCTTGCTATAGTTGCCCATTTAGTCAACAGCCTAAGCAAAGACTACACGCCCATTGATATTCGTGTCCGTGACCGAGCCCACTCTAGGCAACAGAGAACAGCGGAACAAAACCCAGGGCAAGCGGATCGAATCTCCAAATCACTTCTTCGAAAAGATTAACACATTACCGTTTGTGTAATTGTTGCCCATTTGTGCAACGGCTTAATCTTGGCAACTTCACTGGCCAATGCTTGGAGTCAGTGCATTGCCGTTGCTAGCCGCTTCATGGCAGAACTCCGGCAATGATGTGTCTTGCTAATGGGCGCCCTGGCAAGTACCGTCAGTTAATTGATTAAATTAGGTTCTCTTATTCGTACAGTCCTTGCTTTGCAACGGCCTGGTGACCGCTGGTGGCATGATCAGAGTTTCATGGAATACCCGGAAATGCGGCAACGCTCGGAAACTGCTGTCCTAAGTTGAGATTTCAACGAAACCGGGGCAATTCCAACTCCACAAGACCCTAGCTTCAAGGAAAGCGAGCTAGTGATATAGTATGTTCAAGCGCGAAAAAGGAGCTTGATGACACCTGAACGACAAGCAGCTCAGTCTATGAGCCAAGCTGAGAGCGCGTTTGCAGGCTTCATGACAATCATGTTTCCATTTGCGATCTTTGTGATTGGTGTATGGCTGTGGATGCTAATCGATTGTTTAACCAGGTCGCCTTGGGCTTTTCCGGGTGGCAATGAAAACTCCATGTTCGTTTGGGCACTCCTGCTGATCTTTATCCCGCCTATAGGGCTGCCTCTTTATTTGCTTCTGGTCTATTTCCCTGGACGGCGAGGTCGGCCGAGCGAAAAACCGCAAGCATATTATTCAGATAGACGGTAGTTAATACGCAAAAGGGGGTCGATCTTCGAACTATTTTCGAACGCAATAGCGACAAAAACATTGCTTGCTTTTAGGCTATCGTCTTGTAAGCGTGGGAGCTTAGAGTTGTCCTAGGTTCTCCTGTACCACTGCCTCTTAGGCCCATATTTGATTTGTTTTTTGGGATTCGTGGTTCGCGATGGGGCGCGATGTTGGGCGGTG
>JAUVQD010000192.1 GCA_030598355.1 Actinomycetes bacterium | reverse complement strand
GGCCGACTAGCTAGCAGGCACGATGGAGATGAGGGTGCTCTTTGCTCTGTTCGGTCGGCAGCTTGATAACGCTGCCGCGCTTGGTTTTTTCAAACCCCTCGCAGGCGGTACTGACAAATCAACTACGAGAGCTTGAAAAGGACGGGCTTGTTAATCGCAAAGTATATCGAGAGGTTCCCCCGCGCGTGGAGTATTCTCTGACCGGACTGGGGCAGAGCTTTATCCCAGTGATTACACACATGGGTGAATGGGGCCGGGATTATTTGCTTGGGAAATCGCTCGAAGAGCAATTACGCTAGACTTTCCTATTTCAAATCGAACGAAGAGTCCACGAGCACCATGTCTTCCTGGACGGGCTTGGTTTCTGCTCCTGTTTGCAGTTGCTCCCTAAACCTTTTGAATGATTCAAGGCTAGGGATCACCATGCCCGCTTCTTCATTCCGCGTGGCCGCCAGGTGCACGAAAGTTCTCCCATCCTGTTTCAGGAATACGGCGTATTTCACACCTGTATCGCCGAGGTTCCGTAATTCAGACATAACAGCACCAATATTTGCCTTATTGGTTTCCACGTAGCTTTCCTTGACCGTGTATTGAACTTTTACTGTTTTCATTTCCCCCCTCAATTGAATCGATAGAAAAAGAATAAAGCATGTGGGACTTTATTGACAATCACATCCCGCGTAATCAGCTACGCAACGTGAAGCTTCACTTTTGGTTTCTGCCGCTTTCATCTGCTAGGATTATCCTGGTCGTCCATTCAGACGTGGCACTCAAACGGTCAGGGGCAAGAGATGGCACAAACAAATTAATAGTCTGAAGGTATTCTTGGTGGAATCCCTTGGTCGCGGCGGCATCGCTCACTACACCTATTGTCTGGTGGACGCGCTTACAGCAGCCGGCGCCAACGTGACACTGATTACGGCCGACCAGTATGAGCTCGGCCAACAGGCCGACTTTGAGGTCCAGGAGACTTTTCGAATCAGAGGTGACGATCTCGGACCACCTTGGCCGACGCATCTTAGGCAGCTTCAAAAAGCCCGCTCGTTCTACTCCGGGGTTCGGCGGTTGCAGCAACAAATAGAGGAGGAAGAACCGGACATCGTCCATTTCCAGGGAGGGCTGGCGTACGCAGATTGGCTCTTTTCTCGTCTATTGTTTGCACCGATACAAAAGAGCGGTGGGCGGGTCGTATATACTGCCCACAATATCTTGCCGCATGAGCGCCGGAGGATTCACGGGCCTATTTTTCGCCACATTTATTTGCGGGCCGATTCGCTCATCGTGCACGCGCGAGAGAACTTGAAGTCACTCACATCGATCGAGCCCCGACACCGGGAGGCCACCGTCATACCCCATGGGAACTATGCGTTTCTTGCCGACGGCTCGGGCATCAGCAAGAAACGCGCCAGGGAGCGACTGGGAATTGGCGAGAACGCTGGAACCGTTCTATTCTTTGGGGCTATCAGGCCGTACAAAGGCCTGGGCACGCTAATAGAGGCATGTGGACTGATCCGATCTGAGCTTACCGAATTACGCCTAATGATCGTCGGAAAGCCACGGGAAAACTTCAAAAAGTATGAAGACCTTATCAGTAAGGCGGGCCTGGATAACCAGGTCCACTTGTGTCTGAAGTATATCTCTAATGATGAGGTCGGCGACTATTTTCGCGCAGCGGATGTCGTTGCTCTGCCTTATAAAGAAACTTACGAGAGCGGGGTCACTCAGGTTGCCGCGGCCTTTGGGTTGCCGGTAGTTTGTACAGGTACGGGTGGGTTGACCCAGTATGTTGAAGAAGCGCGTTGCGGATACCTTGTGGAGCCGGAGGACCACCGGGCTATGGCAAATCGACTGCGAGAAATACTGAACGATAGATCGCTGGCGGAGGAACTGGGAGCGAACGGGCTACAATTTTCTCGCTCTAATCGTTCATGGGACAAGATAGCCCGCCAGACTCTGGCGCTTTACGGCGGCACTTGCAGCCCTGAACATCAGCGGGTAGCAGCTGAATAAGTGCTGCAAGCCCCCACGTCTTTCAGTTTAGAACCTTGACGCTCGGCCAGACCATTGCCTAGAGTGCTTGCAGGGCAGAGAAAGATCAATAATGAATGGTCTGTCGATGGAGGCATGGAATGCGGCCTGACAAAGCTAGAGAAATTACGCGGAAATCAAGAAAGATCCATGGCTGGTTTTCTGATAGGGCAGCCATGCTATTCGCCTGGCTTGATGAGATCCAACAGATGAACCATATAACCGGAGACATTTTTGAGATTGGCTGTCATCACGGGAAAAGCACAACACTTCTTGGCGCCTTGGTTCAGCCCCATGGAGAAAAGCTTGGTGTATGTGATCTTTTCGGTGACCAAGATGCCAATATCTCTGGGTCGGGCCAAGGAGATCTTGAGAAATTCAGGCGGAACATGATACTAGCTGGCGATGGATTGAAGATTAGTATCCATCAAATGAATTCTATGGATCTTAGTGTAGATGAAATTGGTAGAGACTATCGCTTTTTTCATATTGATGGCGGCCATGATTGCGAAGAAACTTTATCTGACCTCAGGTTGGCGGCCGATTCAACAATAAAAAAGGGAATAATCGTACTTGACGATCCATTCAGGTCGGAATGGCCTGGAGTGACGGAAGCATTGATTCGTTTTCTCGACGAGTATGGGCAATTTTCTGCAATCGCTGTCGGCTTTAATAAATTGATTTTAGTGCGCAGAGAATATTCCGATCTCTACGTACCGGAAATCCAGAGAGCGGAAAACCACAAAGCGTACAAACTGGACTACCCCTGGCATATCAAAGAACTGCCCTTCAATGGCGACCCGCTGCAAATATTTTTTATCCCTTCGTTTCTGACCAAAAAGAACCTAGCTTATTTCGCAAGAAAATACGTTCAAAAACGTAGTTGATTGAGAGGCTAGTTTATTCCATAGGTCGGTTAGGCAAGTGCCGGGAGAAGAAGAGCGATAATAGCGCGAAGATCGCTATGTAGAACAGACTTTTTCTCAGCGCCTCCAATTGTGCGCTTTCATATGTTTCTTGGGCCTTTTGGGCTTGAGGTTTTGAGTGACCTTTTGAAATCACATGATCATAGACTTCTTCTCCGCTCACAATTTCCACCCCGTCCTTGGTCTCTTCTTCGATCTGCGACTTGACTGACTCCGGGATATTCGGGTCCGCTCGAACCTGGTCCATAACTCCCGTTGTCAGTGAAGCGATAAGCACTGAGCCTATCAAGGCCACCCCGAGAGATTGGCCGAAATTCTGCGACATCCCCTGAGCGCCGCCTACTTCACTACTCGACTTTTCTTCGACAGCGGACATGTTGACATTGCCGATCTGCGAGGCCATCAAGCCGATGCCTGTTCCGAAAAGCGCCATTCCAAAGCTAAAAGTTACGCCTGTAAGCGCCGGTTTGATGGCGACAACCAGGATCAGGCCCGCGATGAAGATCATCGCCTTCCCGGTCATGATAATGATTTTTGGTGAATATCTAGTAATAAGTTTTGCTCCGAGAAAGGACGCGAAGATTAAGAAAAAAGAAAGCGGAAGTATCTTGAGACCGGTCGAAAAGGCATCAAAACCAAGTGACATCTGCAGGTAAATTGGTACGATAAAGAATAGTGCC
>JAUVQD010000096.1 GCA_030598355.1 Actinomycetes bacterium | reverse complement strand
TTAAAGCGCTGCGGTTTGTCTGTCAAGACATATATTTCGACCTGACCTTTGACCCCATGCGTCTTTACAATGCGGCCTACGGCCAAGTGTTTATTCGAGCCCATTAAACTTCTTTAGTTAATTTCTTGTGTCAATATGTATATCTATAAAGAGCGTTAGTCTATTATTTCAACTATCGCTTTTTTGCCATCTCTAACTGCTGAAGCCTTTACCACAGTCCGAATTGCTTTTGCTATTCGGCCTTGTTTCCCGATCACTTTTCCGACATCTTCGGCGTCCACATGAAGCTGGAGGATTAATGATTTATCGCCCTCGATTACTTCGACGCGCACCTCGTCTGGTTTATCAACAAGCGCTCGAGCTAAATATTCGAGCAACTCTTTCACGAGGTAGCCTCCTGCAAATATTTTTTCTTATTTTTATCAAACTCTTTGCGCACACCGGTAATCTTTAAAAGGTGTTCAACTGTTTCTGACGGCTGAGCCCCTTTTGCCAACCAACGAATCGCTTTTTCAGAGTCTATCTCAATTAAAGATGGGTCTTTGCGCGGATCGTAATGTCCGATCGGCTCAATATGCCTACCGTCACGCGGCATCCGTGAATCTGTCACAACCACGTGATAGAACGGTTTTTTCTTTGCGCCTGCCCTGCTAAGTCTTATTCTTACTGACAACTTACCACCTCCCCTTCATATTATATGCTTGAAGAGTATTCAACCCTTCTATTATAGCGCGCACATTTTTCAAAGCAACATGTTTGTTTACCCAAAAGGGAAACCTTTCCGCCCTTTCTTTCCGCCGCCTTGAAGCATACCTTTCATCATCTTTTTGGTCTGCTCAAACTGTTTTAAAAGTTTGTTTACATCAGCAACACTAGTGCCGCTACCCCTGGCTATCCTCTTCCGCCGATTCCCTGAAATAATTGCTGGTTGTTGTCTTTCCTGGGCGGTCATTGACTCTATTATTGCCTGGACTTTTTTAATATCGTCTTCATTGACTTGAGCATCTTTTAAGCCCGGCATTTTTGACGCACCCGGTATCATCTTGATCATTTCACCAACCGGACCCATGTTTCTTAATTGCTTCATTTGCTGCAAGAAATCGGTAAAGTCAAATTCTTGACGTTTAAGTTTTTCCGCCAGCTCCTTAGCTTTAGTTTCATCTGTCACAGCTTGGGCTTTTTCAATCAATGTCAGCATATCGCCCATGCCTAATATCCTTGAGGCTAAACGGTCCGGGTGAAACGCTTCAAGAGAATCAATTTTTTCACCCGCGCTGATTAATTTGACAGGTTTGCCGGTCACAGCTCGAATTGAAAGCGCGGCCCCACCCCGAGCGTCTCCATCCATTTTCGTCAAAATCAATCCATCAAAATCGAGACCTTCCTTAAAAGCCGCGGCAACGTTAACAGCATCTTGACCAGTCATAGCGTCGACTACCAGTAGGATTTGATGCGGCTTGGCGAGCGATCTAATGCGCTTGGCTTCAGCCATCATTTCCTCATCTATATGAAGACGACCAGCTGTATCGATAATGACCACGTCATTAGCTTTTTCTCGCGCTTCCCTTAGTCCGGCTTCCACGATTTCTTCCGGTTTTCCGGTCGTCGTAAAGACCGGGAGCGCGCTTTCCTCACCAAGGACTCTTAGCTGGTCCTTGGCGGCCGGACGATAAGTATCGGCCGCGATCATAAGCGGCTGTTTTCCTTGGTGTTTGAAGTTGTGCGCCAGTTTTGCCGTCGCGGTCGTCTTTCCGGAGCCTTGAAGCCCGACAATCATAATAACTGTCGGAGGCTGCGACGCCATCGGCAACCGGCTTTCTGTTGAGCCCAGAAGCTCCGTTAACTCTTCATTAACGATCTTTATCACTTGTTGGGCAGGGGTTAAGCTTTCCAGGACCTCGTGTCCGACGGCACGAGCCCTGATCGAAGAGATAAACTCTTTCACAACTTTAAAGTTGACGTCAGCTTCCAGTAAGGCCAATCGGACTTCGCGCATGGCGCTGTCAATATCAGCTTCTTTCAGCTTCCCTCGACCTTTAAGCTTGCTAAATATTGTATCCAGCCGCTGAGATAGTGAATCAAACATAATGGGTAAATCTTGTCACTGAAAATATCTTTGGTCAAGAGATGACGAGCTTCCACGTGTGCGTTAAAATGAGATGATTAGAATAAACAAAGGCTGGACTCTTATGAAAGCGCAGATTTATTCTCTCACCTTCGCCATGACTTTGCTGCTCATAACGGCCTGCCCGGGGTGGTCGGCTACATCATTACCAGTGCCTGAAGGACGCGTCAATGATTTTGGCCATTTTATTGAAAAGAAAGATATCGCCCGGCTAGAAGATCTTTTAAAAGACTTTGAGTATCAAACGGCAATAGAAATAGTTGTTGTCACGAGTGCTGATCAACAGATAGAGCGTCGATACGCCCAGGATCTTTTTGATTTCTGGCAAGTAGGTAAAGCTGATCTTGATAACGGAGTTTTGATCTTAATCAATGCTAAAGGAAAGTCGGTTGTAGTTCTCGGTTCGATGTTTCGAAACACTTTAAGCACAAAAGACGCAGAGACATTGCTTTCCGGTTTCCCGGCCAACGTTGACAAGAAACAGTTAATAAATAGACTCATTGAAACTATCCCCGCACTGGAGCGCGGCTTGAACCCTCAAGCCGGCGACACGATAACGCAGGAACAAGCTCAAACCCCTTTAACGGGATGGACGGCTTTTGTCCTCTTTTATGCCAGCATGGGGATCTTCCCATGGCTTGGCGCGGTTCTTACTAGGTCCAATAAGCTAAGGGGTGGCGCGTTAATTGGTGGCATAATCGGCCTTATTATGACCTTGTTCGGCGGCGATTTTCTTGGCGCTATTCTATTTGTGGTTCTGGGACTACAGGGCTTGATGCTCGACTTTACGATATCTAAAAACTTTGAACGCAGTCAAAACCAAGAAAAGAGCCCGGCCTGGTGGGCCGGGGGTATGTGGGCTTAAATCTTAAGCGACCTTCTTGTCATGTTGTCTGGCAAACTCAAGGTCTATCCCCTTTAAAAGATTTTCCGGTAAAGCATAATCGGGGTATTTATCGCAGATTACGCTGATTATTCTGCGCTTATCAAGCGGCTCCAGAAAATCCTTACCTTTTCCAAAATAGTCGACAGCTATTTGAAAGTGATCGATATATCTCATTAGATGAGAAATAACGTCAACGCCAGCCGCCGGCCCATGCCCGGGATAGACAGTTTTGATCTTGTATCCCTTCAACTTCCTCAAGGCCAGCCGCCAACTATCCAGGTCTCCATCGTCAAGCCGGGGGTGCACGCGATTGTATATAAGGTCCCCGGTTATCACTGTTTTTGCCTCGGGTATCATACAAACCATATTTGACGGACTCTCTGTTCGACCCATGTCGATGAATTTCAGTGTTAGGTTCTTAAAAGAGACCTCCCTCTCACCTGTAAAAGTTTCCTTTGGCACTACAAATGTATGAGGAAGACGCCTCTCATATCGCGGTTTCAAAGCATTAAGCTCAGCATTGGCTTCTTCTGCGATGACTGCGGCTGTCATCTTGGTGGCATGGAAAGATGCGGAAGTTTTTCCACTAATCAGCGACGAGCCAATATAGTGGTCCGGGTGTGGATGCGTTATGTATACAGCTGTCACTTCTCGTTCTTTGAAGTCACCTTTGACCTGCCCAAGCAAAGCCTCCGCGTAATCGGATAAAAGCTGTGTGTCAATTAGAAAGATGCCCTCAGGCGTATCAAAATAATAGGAATTCGCAAACCAACCGTCTTCGGCTGCCGAAAAACTGTGTACGTTAAATTCACTCATGGTCTATTTCTACCCATATACTAGGCAATTTTCTTTACCTGTGCCTGACCGACCTTTTCAATGTTGACTAACAGAATAGTAACATCATCATAAAGTGAGCTCCCGGAAATGCTCAGCACCAGGTCAACCAGGTGATCTAGTAAATCAGAGGGTCCGAGATCGGCTTGTGCGTTAAGCCAATTTAGAATCTGCTCAAACTGGATATTTTGCCCTTCTTGGTCCCTCATGTCTATTAATCCATCTGTGTACATAAGAAGCCTGTCGCCTTCATCAACGTCTATCTCAATCTGCGCCGATTTTGCATCTTCCTCAATGCCAAGAGGCAGGCTTCCAGGCAAATCAACAACGCGCCACTCTCTTTGCTGCCTTCGGTAGACTAACGGTGGATTTTGCCCGGAACTTGCCAGGACTATTCGTCGTGCGTCCGGTAGATATTGACCTAAAGACGCGGTCATAAATGAACCAACGGGAAATCGCTTTGTCAACCGTTTGTTGGCTTCATCCAAAATGTGCGACGGTTCATTCGACCCCAAAAATTCAGTCTCAAGTGTTATGATGCCAGCCGTGCTTAGTAGCGCAGCTGGCGACCCCTTCCCCGAAGCATCGGCTACCATAAACGTGACGCGCTCATCATTCTCAAAATAATCGAAGGCATCTCCACCGACAATTCGCGCTTGCACCAGCCTGGCGTAGACTTGTACTTCCGGGTCGATGAGCGGTTTTTCAGGTACTAGCTCATTTTGAATCTCGGCGGCAATTTCCGCGTCGCGCTCCATCGCTTCTTTTGCTCTTCTTTCGTCTAGGAACATATACTCAAAAACCCTCAGTTTTGCCACCATTAGGATAGTAATCCCAATTGCCAGGAGAGTTCTTGTCAGCTCAATTGGAATCCCGGTTACGCTAAGAAATGTGTTGTCGTTGAGCCAATTAGAAGAGACCAACGGACTTGGTTCTCCTACCAAACCTGAGGCAAATGCGTTGATGCCGAGCAAAACGGCTAAAATCAGTCGATCCGCATCTGCGCCGCCGCTAGTATCAAGTTGTGTCATAAGCCTTCCCCTCAATACGCCCCAGGCCGCGATCAGGTAGGCAGGGAAAACAATGATATACCGGCCAAAATTATCGGCTATGTGATGAATATCATGAGGTCCGTAATTTGCACCCAAGTAACCTACTACTACGAACAGCCAAAATAAGATCAGCAACACCGGCACGGCCGTGACAATAGTCCACCGCTTGGTTATCAATAGCGCACCAAACCGAGCCAAGAATAATGTCGCTATCAAGAAAATCGCCATGTCAGCAATTACCACTACAAACGAACTCATGTCAAGGAGGCCAACGTCTGCAAAGAACTGCAGCCATTGGTGGGAGCCATATAGAATACCGAATACGGCCAGACTCCTAAACGCAGGCTTCACTTCAGGCATGATTGGACGAAGTGTCTCCAATCCGACGATGAGACCCAGACTAAAAAAAGCTAGTCCGTAAAAAAAGTGAAAATACCCCATATCTTTATATGCGCAAGTTAGGGGCGTTTGAAGCACTTATTGTGTTTACATGTAGGAGTTTGAAGAATGTGAGAATTTGAGTGAAAAACGGGTAAAACAATTTTATTAAAAAAGGCCGATATTCTTGGCTCAGATGAGGAGGATTAAAATGGTAGCAGCTTATATTTTAATGAACACGCAAGCGGGTGCTTTGGTTAACGCGGCCAAGAAAATCACCAATATCGATGGCGTCAGAGAGGTCGACGCTATAACTGGGCCGTTTGACGCGATCGCCTACGCTGAGGCCGCAACGCCGGAAGAGTTAGCTCACTTGGTCGTCTCGCGCATACAGAAAGTCGAGGGTGTCCAGAAAACATTGACTTGTCTTGTCGTAGCCTTAGAGTCACAAGCGGCTTAAGGCGGCGCAAGGAACACTAATAACTCACCTAAAAGCGCTCATATTATGTAGAACAAGGCCTCAGAAAGGAGGCCTTGTCCGGTGAGACTGTCTGGATTCGCAGGCGCCCCTAAAGTAGCAAACGCCAACTTTTCAAAAGTGACGCCTAGCGACAGTCACCTCCACTGGTCTTTAACAATCCGACCACCTCCTTTCTGTGGTAACCACAGATTAACAGAAAAG
>JAUVQD010000184.1 GCA_030598355.1 Actinomycetes bacterium | reverse complement strand
GGGACAAATTGTTAAATTAGTTGCATTCTATGTAATCGTCGAAGGATTGGCAAACTATGCTTATTATTATGGACTATCGGTTCTACCCGCAGTAAATACTGCTATTCTTTACAATAGTATGGTGGTTTTTGGATTATTGATTGGAGTATTTTATTTTAAAGAAAGACCTACACCGCTCACTATAACCGGTGTGGCAATCATATTAGCATCTATTGTGATGCTTCAATTAGAACAAGGTTAAATCGTATATTAAAGTTTATACTCAATCTAAATATAAACTTTATCTCTTACGCCGTCTACTCTTCTTTCCCTTTCTTTTTCGCCGTTTAGTGCGCCCGCGACTACCATAGCCACGCCTCCTCATCCTATCATAGCTGGTTGCCGGGTACACTGAAGCAAACTCTCTTCCTCCCAAAGTTTGAGTTTGGCAACGTTCCAAAAGAGTCTGTAGTCGCAGGTTATCCAGCTGTACATGTTCAAGATCTCGCTCAAGTCTCCTGATTTCACGGTGAAGAGCTCTGATTTCGCTATCTTCTGTTGCAAATTCTATATATTCCGCCATTTATATAACGTTAGATAATTATGTAGTTTCAGCGTTGACGTGATACCGTGCGAACTAGCCGTTACGGTGGTACCGTGCAATCTAGCGTTGTTCACGGCGATAATATGGTATTTTACGCATTTACGGTGCCACGGTGTAAACTACCATATATAGGGCAAACGAGAAACCGGTGAGAAAACGAGAAACCGGTAATAAAAATATACGCCCGTGGACGTATAACTAATAAAAAAGGGTGGGTTTCCCCTTTTTTTTTGTTTTTTCTATTTTCTATTTATGTACAGTTGATCTGCTAGTCAAACTAGCAGAGGAAGACGGTGTCTACAGTTTCGATGGTGTCAATCCACACACCGTTCTTGTAGCACCAAGTCTTGCCCTTCGGAGCCCGACCCTTGGGGCGCGGGTTCTGAGCCTTGAGAGCCTTGAGAGCTGCCTTGCGCTCCTTCTCCTCGGCAGCGTTCTTGAGGTTGATGGCAAGATAGCCCTCCAGCTTAGCGATGCTCCGCCCATTCATCTCCTCCATCAAGGACTCCTCCGACTCGGCGAACTTGGCGAGCTGCTTGAGGAGGCGCGCGCGCTTCTTCGCCTCAGCCTTCGCCGCCTTCGCAGCAGCAGCCGCCTCCTTCTTTGCCGCCCGCTCAGCCTTGCGCTGGGCAGCCGCCTCCTTCTTCTCCGCGGCAGCCGACTTCTTGGAAGTCTTGGCAGCCTCCTTAGCTTCAAGCGACTTCTTCCGCGCCAGCTTCTTCGCCTCCTTAGCCAGCGCCTTCTCCGCCTTCGCCGCGGCAGCTGCTTCCTTCTTTGCCGCCCGCTCTGCCTTGCGCTGCGCAGCCGCCACCTTCTTCTCCGCGGCAGCCTGCTTCTTAGCCGCACGCTCTTCAGCGGTCATCTTGGGGCGCCCCGCCTTCTTGACCGGCATCTCCGTGGCGAACAGCCGCAGGCACTCCTCCTTCGTCATAGAGAGGGCACCGCTCTTCTCCAAGTGCGCGATGGTCTGCTTGATGATGTTGAAGGTCATAGTTTCAGCGATCTGAGCGTTGAAGGTAGACATGTTGAGTTTTGTTGAGTTTTGTGAATTTCTTTGGAAAGTTGTTGAGTTTTTGTTGGTTTTGTAACTTTCTCAATATTTCTGAAAAATACTTCAATTTTCTCAAAATTAAGGTATTTTTTAACCGTTAAGAAATTGCAATTGCTGAGATAGCAATATTTGAAATCTAAAGAACATTCTCGGAACATTCTTAGAAAGTAGCAGATATTTTCTTAGAAACCGCCCCCAAAAAAATGGCACTTTCCAGAAAATTGAAGAAAATTTCTCTATACTTGTGATAGGCACACAACCCAAACAACTACAACTCGATTTAAAAAACTTTCAACAACTTCAACTAACTACCATGGCTACTATCGCCGAGTTCCTTCAGCAAGTCAATGACACAAAGCCCGGAGAATGCTACGGGAAATGTGGCAAAATGGTTACTGAGCAGGACAAGGATCATGCCTACTGCGACGAGTGCTGGGATCGCGAGATCGCCAAAATGCCGAAGGTGCGGGTCACCTTTTTCGGCGACCAGCCAGATAAGCTGATGAAACCGCCCCCCGCCGAGGTTCGCGTCTTTCACCGAGATGACCCGCCGTCAGACATCTCTTCAGCTAGCTCAGAGGAGGAAGAGCCTGAGCTCAAGCGGAGCGCTAATGCTTGGGTACCTCCTCACCTGCGCAAAAAGGCACCTGGACCAGTTCCCTTGGTCCGCAAGGAACCCGTTGACCTCTTCATTGGTCCTCGGGAGAAGTACGGACGAGGTCATCGCCTTCGGGATGATGAAGACTCCGGATATGACCTCAGCCTCCAGTGCGACGAGGAATTTCGCTCGCCGCCACAGGATGAGGAAGATGATTCCACTGACTACTGCCCCGGCTGCGAGTCAGGCTGTGATTCTGACTCTGCTCACCGTGCCGGACACGAGGGAGATGGCTATCATCCTGACTGCTATATGAATGCCCAGGAGGAGGATGAGAGCTGGGCAGAAGAGTGGGCAGCTGAACTGGATGCAAAGTCAGCTTCGAAGGCGAATTACAATGAGTGGCATACGCTTGATGACCATCTTGACTATGGAGCTCTTCTGCGCGGAATTCATAATATTCAGCAGCGGGGAGGCAGTGTGGATGATGAGAAGCGTTTCCTCAACAATGTCTGCGATAGCTTCGGGCACGAGCGCTTCCAGTTCAAAAACTAAATTGTGAAAATAATGTACATAAAACAAAAAAAAAGAAGGCAAAATTGCCGACTTTTTTTATTAGCTATTTTTCTCTCCAAACTAAAGAATTACTGTTGGATTTTGCGATTCAGTTCATCGAGTCTAGCTTGAGCATATTCATTTCCATCACCACCAACAAGCTCTCTAATAACATTAATCTGCTCTGTCAGTTTATTAAGCTTCTGTCTATGCCTAGCCTCTGCTGCCTCTCGTTCATCGGTGAGGTTTCTCCATTGTCCGTGGAGAGATTCCATCAAAGCGGCTGTTAAAATGCTGATTCTTGTATTGGCCTTTCCAAATTGGCTACTCAAATCAAATATTTGTGCATCACGTCTCTCCAATACCTTTTTAAAATCCTCTCTCATTGCATCATACTGTGAATGCAGCGTATCACGCTGTCCAGCGTTGGGATCATCGCCTCCTGCGCCCATATCCTCATCGGAGGATACATCAGCTACTACATCATGATAGCTCATCTCCTCAATGCGAGCTTGACGCCGCCTCTCCCTTTCCGCGCTGCGATCAGTCACGTTGGAGGTATCTCTGGGCATGTTGAATGACATTGTGCTAGTTTCCTTGGGCTTCTACTATTGTATTTTCAACAAAAAACCAGTTCAATTTTGTTGAAAAATAAAAAAGGCTTCTTCTGCCCCCCATTTGACCTCACCACATATATATATCCGTGGTGTTGTTGGCCGCGCCTATGGTTGCTAGACGCCAACTGATTAGTCCATGACGGGCTTGAACCGCCGACCTTCCGCTTATTAGGCGGACGCTCTACCAACTGAGCTAATGGACTTGGTGGGGCGAACCCCTTTTTTGTTTTTTATTTTTTGTGATTATGTACATGATACTTACTCGTCTAGTCTTCGTCATCGGAATCGCAGGCATCGGCCCAGCTATCAATCGGCTTCATCTTTGCCGTAAGCTTGGCGAACTCCGCCTCCGC
>JAUVQD010000080.1 GCA_030598355.1 Actinomycetes bacterium | reverse complement strand
TGTAGCAATTTGTTCGACATCAAGGAAGCTGTTAAAGTGGCCGCGATGGCTGTCGAGATAGCCAAGGCTAGTGTCGTCACCCTTAAAACCCCCGTGAGTCTCACTAAAACAAAACCGATTGAAGATGTATATACCAGCGCGTATAAGATCGATCCTTTTTCGGTACCGATTGAAGAAAAAATCGGACTTCTCCTTGAAATTGACAAAATATTGAAGGATGACAAGCGCATATCTGTCGCGCAATCGAGTACTTTTTGTCAGCGAAAGCAGACCTATTTTAGCTCATCTGAAGGGGCAAAAATCTATCAAGACATTCTTGAAACCGGCGCCGGATGCTCAGCAACCGCAATCGAGGGCGACCTTGTGGAAAGACGATCTTTCCCAAACTCGATGGGCGGCCAATCTGCTACTCGTGGGTGGGAACTTGTCAATGAGATGTCACTGCCAAAAAACGCGGCGCAGGCTCGTGACGAAGCAATTGCTTTACTGACTGCCCCAATTTGTCCTTCCGGGTCTAAAACAATCATAATCGACGGCACTCAACTGGCCTTGCAAGTTCATGAATCAATCGGTCACCCAATCGAGCTCGATCGAATGCTCGGGATGGAGGCCAGCTTTGCCGGAACAAGTTTCGTTAAGCCTGAAATGCTCGGCAACTATAAATACGGCTCAGATATTGTGAATGTTACGGCTGACGCGACGGTTCCCGGGGCCCTTGGAAGCTTTGGCTATGATGATGAGGGTGTACCGGCTCAAAAGACCGATATCATCAAGGACGGAATTCTATTAAATGTTTTGAGCTCGCGAGAGACAGCGGGCCGGCTCAAACAGACCAGCAATGGCACAATGAGGGCGGACGGATGGAACCGTATCCCATTGATTCGCATGACAAATATTAATCTAAATCCCGGAAAGTGGAAGCTTGGCGACCTTATTGCCGACACCGATGACGGTTTGTTGTTGTCTACAAATAAAAGCTGGAGCATAGACGACAAACGCTTAAATTTTCAATTTGCAACCGAAATAGCTTGGGAAATAAAAGACGGTAAATTAGGGCGTATTTTTAGAAGACCAAATTATACCGGCATTACACCGGAATTCTGGAAGTCATGCGACGCGATATGTGACGTTGACTACTGGGACGTCTGGGGTACTCCGAATTGCGGCAAGGGCGAGCCAATGCAAATCGCTCACGTGGCTCATGGAACCTCGCCCTCGAGGTTTCGCAATGTTCAAGTAGGTGTTGGACGATGACCGAAAGCCAGGATTTAGCAAAGGTCATCGAAGAAAGTTTAGCCAATTCCGCAGCTGATGAAATTGAAATTCTTGCCTTTCAAACATCTAATGGTCTAACGCGTGTCGCTAATTCAGAGATACACCAGAATGTAGCTGAAACCAACAGCGCCATCTCCATAAGAGCGATTGTTGACAATCGAATTGGGGTGGCGAGCACGAATAGACCAGAGCCCTCCGCAATCGATCACGCTATAGACGCAGCTATCGCACATGCGAAGGTGGCTCCGCGCATAGACGATTGGCCTGGTTTGCCCAATTCAGAGGCTCATACGCACGAAGTTGTTGTTTCGAAGACCGATAACTTTTCACCGGGAAAAAGGTCTGAGCTGATCCGCGAGGCTTTAAGGGTGGCAAAGAATGAAAAACTGACGATGGCCGGGTCTCTCGAAACCGGCCGAACAAACCTTTATATTGGAAACAACCACATGGGCCTAAGCAAATCTTTTACCAGTGAAGCTAGCTTCAGCTTAGTGCTAATGTCGCTCGATAGCTCCGGTTTTTCAACGTGGCTGGGCCATAATATCGAAGACTTAGATATTTCTGGAGTTGCGAGAGGCGCGGCTCGCAAAGCCTTGGCTAGTCGTAAGCCCAGGGATCTTGAACCGGGCGCTTATACAGTCATTCTCGAGCCTGCGGCAGTCGCGGATTTGCTAGGTTTCCTGGCCTATGTTGGATTGGGGGCGCAAGCTGTGCAGGAAGAGCGTAGCTTCATGGTTAACAATTTCAACCAACAATTGGTTGACCCGAAAATTACCTTTTTTGATGACGCTAACGACCCGCGGACAATTGGACCGCCCTTTGATTTTGAGGGTGTGCCAAAAGAAAAAGTGGTCTTTTTTGACAAAGGTATGGCCCGCGGCGTTGTTTATGACTCGAGGACAGCTGCGCGAGATGGAAAAATATCAACGGGTCATGCTTTGCCCGCGCCTAATCCGCATGGACCTTTTGCCAGCAATCTCATCTTGGAGCCGGGAGAAACGAGCCTTGATAATATGATTGCTGAAACAGAAATCGGCGTGCTTGTAACCCGCTTTCACTACACCAACATTGAAGAGCCGATGAAAGCAGTTTTAACTGGCATGACCAGAGACGGTACTTTCTTAATTGAGAATGGAAAGCTGGTCGGCGGCGTGCGGAACCTCCGCTTTACGCAAAGCATTTTGGACGCTTTGTCGGCCGTCATTACAGTTGGCTCTGACTCGAAACTTCTTCCCTCTCTTGTTGGAACCTGCTCTTGCCCATCACTTAAAATCGATAACTTTAATTTCACTGGAATTAGTGGTAAATAAATACTAGCTCTTCCATTGGAGGGGCTCCTTGAAAGAGCTAGTAATCTTATCTATTTATATTGCTTGATGGTTTCATCGGTTGATTACTATAAATAGTTTAGTGTCCTTTGGTGCAGGGGGCTTACCTGGCGGCTAGCATTTCCTTGATCTTCATAACCCGCGTTAGATTACCGCGCTCCAGTTCCGCAAGGCTAATGTTAATTCTTTTAATGGACTCCTCAAGCTGGGGAATGAGGATATATTCAAGCGCGTTTACTCGCCGCCGTGTCTTATCTATTTCCACCGCTAAAAGCTGAATTGTCTTTTCCAGCTCTGCTAGCTCAACCAGCGCTTTTATTAACGACCCGAATTCTAAAACTGCGTTATCCAAAATAGCAGGCGTTGTTGCCAAACTATAGTTGAGCTGAAAAGCAACCTCGTCCACCTGAAACTTCGGAACCTTGATGCTTAGCAGGTTCTGAATTTCCACCTCAACTTCTGTCTTGGCTCCAATACCTGTCAGAGCCTCGGTGATAACGGCTGTGCCTGCTTCGCCGCCGGCTATCGCGAGCGTCCCGAAAGCATTAGAAAGCCCTTTTTCAAGATTATCCCTCTTAGCGCCGGCGTCTTTAATATAGAGCAGAAAGCGTCGCAATAGCTCATCTAGCTTGTCTTTTAATAGTTTGTGGCCGCGCTGGGCCATCTTTAAGCGCCTTTTGAGCTTGAGCAGCTCCATTCTATTGGGGTTTATTTTTGCCACTAGACTTCCTTGGTCTCCATGTATTTCGCGATATCCTCTTCCCGAACCCTCTTGAGTTCGCTTCTCGGCAATTCGCTCAGCAGGCTCCAGCCCAAGGTTAGCGTTTGCTCAATTGTGCGTTCCTCATCTTCTCCCTGCCTGACATATTGTGTCTCAAAGTTAGTGGCAAAATTGAGATATGTCTTGTCTAAATCGCTCAGAGCGGCCTCACCAAGAATAATTGAGAGTTCCTGCGCCTCTTTGCCCCGAGCGTAAGCGGCAAAAAGTTGATTGGATAAACCGGAATGGTCTTCCCTCGTCTTGCCCTCACCGATACCTTTCTCTTTCAGGCGCGACAAAGACGGCATAACATCAATTGGAGGATATATGTTTCGGCGGTGAATGTCTCGACTCAAGATAATTTGGCCTTCAGTGATATACCCGGTCAAATCCGGTATCGGGTGAGTCTTGTCGTCGTCGGGCATGGTCAAAACCGGAATCTGAGTAATAGAGCCCGGTTTACCTTTAATGCGGCCTGCCCTTTCATACATTGTGGCGAGATCCGTATACAGATAGCCAGGGTATCCTCTTCTTCCAGGCACTTCTTTTCTCGCGGAAGAAACTTCTCGCAAAGCCTCACAGTAATAAGTCATATCGGTCATTATGACCAGGACATGCATGCCCAAATCGAAAGCCAAATATTCGGCAGCCGTTAAAGCCATCCGGGGAGTCGCCAACCGCTCAACCGGCGGATCATTGGCCAGATTGACAAATATTACCGCCCTTTCAATTGCGGCGGTGCTCCTAAATTGATCGATAAAGAAGTTGGCCTCCTCAAACGTTATACCAAGTGCCGCGAAAACCACGGCGAACTCTTCCTGGCTGCCTAAAACGCGGCTTTCTCGCGCGATTTGCGCCGCCAACTTTGAATGAGGTAACCCGGAACCAGAAAATATCGGTAGCTTCTGGCCCCTGACAAGCGGATTCATACCATCAATCGCGGAAATACCGGTCTCAATAAAATCGGCTGGATAGTCTCTCTCGTAAGGGTTAATTGACTCTCCATTTATGTCCAGCCGCTTATCAGGCAAGATCTTTGGGCCATCATCTATCGGATCCCCTAAGCCATTAAAAACGCGTCCCAGCATATCTTTGGAAACATTTAACTCAAGACCGCGCCCGATGAACTTGACCCTGGTCTGAGTGGTATTTAATCCCTGTGTGCTCTCAAAAGACTGGACGATCGCGACATCTTTCGATATATCAAGTACTTGTCCACGACCGCGTTTACCACTCGGGAACTCCAGCTCAACTAATTCAGCGTATTTTACGTCGACCACTTTTTCGACAAACAAAAGTGGACCGATCACATCTTTAATTGTCAGATATTCTTTTGCCATTGCTTCCCTACTATCATAATTCGACTACCGTTTCACTTACTTCAAGGTCTGCGATTATCGCCTCTTTTATCTGCGCAAACTCCCCTATTTCGTCATCAGTTAATAGTTTGGCTCGAGCAATTTTTTCTCGCACCGGCGATGTGACGATCTTTTCCAACGACATCCCGTTCTCTACTGCTTCAATCGCCAGCGTATGCCAGGTAATTATCAAGTCGAGCAATAGAAATTGTCTTTTCGGAGACGTATATGTGTCGAGGTCAAAAAAAGCAGTTTGCTGGAGGAAGTCTTCCCTAATCGTTCTGGCTGTTTCTAATATCAATCTCTCATTCGAAGATAGCGCTTCCACTCCGACAAGCCTGACGATCTCGCGCAGCTCTGATTCAATCTGGAGCAATCTTAAAGCTTCACGCCTTTCGGCGCGAAAATTCTTATCGATCTCCTCTCCCCACCATTCCTCTAGTTTCTCGGCATAAAGAGAGTAGCTTATTAACCAGTTGATTGCGGGAAAATGCCTCTCATAGGCCAACTTGTCTTCCAGGCCCCAAAAGACTTTTACAACTCTAAGCGTTGACTGTACGACCGGCTCAGACAGGTCTCCTCCGGGCGGCGATACAGAGCCAATAGCTGTAATGCTCCCTTGCCGCTCAGGCTCCCCTAGTGCAGTGACCACACCAGCTCTTTCATAAAATGCAGCTAAGCGTGAGCTTAGGTAGGCTGGATAACCTTCCTCTCCCGGCATCTCCTCTAGACGTCCGGAGATTTCTCTTAACGCCTCCGCCCATCTCGAGGTTGAGTCGGCTTGAAGCGCGACGTTATATCCCATATCCCGAAAATACTCGGCAATGGTAATGCCCGTATATATCGACGCCTCCCTAGCCGCAACCGGCATATTCGACGTATTGGCGATAAGCACTGTTCTTTCCATTAGGGGCTTGCCGCTGTGCGGGTCTATTAACTCTGGAAATTCCAGTAAAACATCGGTCATTTCATTGCCGCGTTCACCGCAACCGATAAAGATAATCACTTCGGCATCCGCCCACTTGGCTAATTGATGTTGAATGACGGTCTTTCCGGATCCAAACGGGCCCGGCACACAAGCCGTTCCCCCTTTTGCGATGGGGAAAAGTGTATCAATTACCCTTTGACCAGTTATCAGCGGTTCGCTCGGATTCCTTTTAGCGGCATATGGGCGACCGACTCTTACTGGCCAACGTTGCATCATCTGGATAGGCGCGCTTCCGCCATCGGCCATTTCAATTACGGCAACGTCTTCCTCGACGGTGAAGTCACCTTTCTTAATCTCGCTTATGCGACCTTCAACGTCTTGTGGAATCATAATTTTGTGAGCAATAATGCTGGTTTCCTGGACGACACCAATGATGTCTCCCGGCGAAACTTGATCTCCTGCTTTTCTAGAGGGATCAAAAGACCATTTTTTAGTTCTACTTAAGCCAGGCGCTTCAATACCTCGCTTTATGAAGCTGCCGCTTTTTTCGGCCAGAACCGCCAGCGGCCTTTGAACGCCGTCGTAAATTGAACTGAGCAATCCGGGACCAAGCTCGAGGCTCAGCGGCGCTCCTGTCGCTAGAACTTCGTCGCCCGGACCTAGGCCTGCCGTTTCTTCATAAACTTGAATAGATGCCAGACCCCCGCGGAGCTCGATTATTTCTCCCATTAACCGCTCAGGTCCAACCTTTACAACATCATACATTTTGGCGTCTGTTAAGTCGCTAGCGACCACTAAGGGTCCGGCTACTCTGACAATTTCACCTTTTACCAATCTATAAGCCCTTTCCTTTCATGCTTGTGCCAACAGCTTTTTCCATTAAAGCCGTGATATATTCTTTTCCGACCCCGCTCGATCCCCTGGTTGACGGAATCGCCAGGATTGCGGGAGTAACTCGGGCCTCAAGGTCTTCAACTAAATCTCGCGCGGCTTCAAAAACCGTCTCTGTCATCATGATGACAGCATAATCCAAAGAAATAACAGTTGGCCATAACTCGACAACATCACCGGGATCGACCACCCTATAAGCATCGATCCCAAGTGGTTTAAAGCCTAGAACCGATGTAGCGTCGCCGATAACCGCAATCTTAC
>JAUVQD010000088.1 GCA_030598355.1 Actinomycetes bacterium | reverse complement strand
CGCGCAGATTTATCCAAATTCAACCAACATGGGTGGAAGTCGCAGATTGACCTTAAGACGGGCCTCAACGACGTTTATTCAAAATTAGCGAAAAAGAACAATTTCTAAATGCACAAGGAATACAACATAGGCATCATTGGGAACGGGTTCGTCGGGTCGGCTGTTGCATATGGCTTTTCACCTCAGTGTGGTTACGATGCTAACGTTCGAATCTACGATAAGCAGAAAGATAAATCCAATTGTTCTCTAGACGAGACTGTTAACGCATCTGACTTTATATTCTTATCTGTTCCGACCCCATCCAATGAGGATGGATCGATCCATCTAGGTATTGTCGATGCCGCTTTGAGGGATATAGAGCAGGTTAACGAGAACAGAGATAATGTAGTCTTAATAAGGTCGACAGTTGTGCCCGGGACTACTCGCAAGTTAGCTGAAAAATATCCCCATCTTAATTTAGTATTCAACCCAGAGTTTCTAACGGAGCGCTCCGCGAAGTTCGATTTTATAAATCAGTCAAGATTCATTATTGGCGGTTCATCTCGCGCCTCCCAGACTTGGGCGGTGGCTGCTGTCGCCCGTCTTTTCCGAGACCGCTTTGGGAATTCTACTCCTGTAATACAATGCAGTTATGAGACCGCCGAAATGATAAAATATATGAACAACTGCTTTTTTGCTCTCAAGGTTTCGTTCTTGAATGAGATGAGGCTTCTGGGCGATAAATGTGATGTCGATTGGGACACTGCCGTTGAAGGGTTTGTGAGGGATGGCCGTATTGGCCATTCTCACTTGCAAGTCCCTGGCCCCGATGGAAGATTCGGTTTCGGAGGTTCTTGCTTTCCAAAGGACCTGCGGGCAATAATTCAGTTTGGCGAAGAAAACGAGGTCGACATGAAGACGCTCAAAGCGGCTTGGGAAACAAATCTAGAAGTACGTCCCGAAAGGGATTGGGAACAACTCAAGGGACGGTCAGTCATCAAGTGAAAAAAGGAGAAAGCATGACAACAATAAATGAAATACAATTATCAGATCAGGCCTTAGGAGCTATTATGATGGCACTACAGAAATCGCTACTGGAACAAAGCGACATTGTGCCAACTCTAAAGGAGATGAGGTTTGCGGAGTCTGAGTCGGGCCTCGTCGTAATGAACCCTCCCCTTGTTAAATTTGGGTATGAGGAGATTAACGAAGAGACGTCGCAGACTTCCGTGGCGGATACGACGGCTAGCGAATAACAGTTGCCGAAATACACTTATAAATGCCAAAAATGTGAATACATTTTTGATACTTTTCATTCCATTAAAACTACTTTAGAAAATTGTGAAAAGTGCGTGACACAAGAGGTCTTTGGTTCTTTAGAGAGAATCCCTTCAAGCATTCTTGGAATAACAAATAAGTCCAGAGATGGTCAAGTTGTCGATGAGTTTATAAAGACAACCAAAGATGAAATACAACAATACAAGAAAGAGTTGAGAGGAAAAGAGATAGAAAATAATGACTAGTGTTTATGTGGCGTATGGATTATGCTTTATATTGGCGTCGACCTCCATTGTAATGATTTGGTATTGTAAGCAATTAATTGTTAAATATCAGGAGATGGTTGATGATATATCTGAACTTAGGGATAATGCGCTAATATATGCGGAACATCTGAAAACCGTATATGAACTTGAAAGTTATTATGGAGATCCTACACTAACAAATCTGCTTAAGCACACCAGGCACATCGAAGGTGTGCTTAAGGACTTCGAGATCTTCAATGCTCTACCTTTTGACGAAAACAGTGAAATAACATATGACAGAAATCAAGATAAAGAAGAAGAGACGCAAAAGAACTACTAACCACTATTTTACAAAAGTTCATGAGCAGGCGATTATTGATTATGTAGCCACCGAGGACATAGAGGTTCGTGAGCAGTTGTATCGTGAATATATAGGGCCTGCCTTCGACGAGTTGGTGGATAAGATTGTGTATACATACAAATTCACAACTCTGCCAAATATTGATTCGCTAAGAGATGATTGCAAGGTTTGGCTTACAACTATTTTGGATAAATACGATCCGAACAAGGGGTCGAAAGCATTTTCATATTTTAGTGTAGTCACCAAGAACTGGTTCATTCACAAGGTCAAGAAAAACTCCACTCAAGTTAAGAGAGAGGTATATTACGATGATCTCAATAAAGAGTTGGAATCAAAGTATGTCATGACAGACGAATCATATATCAAATCCCGCGAAAATGGTGAATTTTGGAAATTCCTTTACGAAGAGATAAACTCGTGGAACTCAAATAGCATGAAGACCAATGAGGAAAAGGTATACAAGGCAGTTATGGTTCTCTTCGAGAGTACCAATGATATTGAAATTTTTAATAAAAAAGCTATTTACCTTTACATAAGAGAACTAACTGGCCTCAACACAAAACAAGTTGTCAATAACTTAAATAAAATGAGGAGTAGATATAAAACATGGAAGATGAGATGGAACAAGGGGGAAATTTAGGCACGCTTGAAAAACACCTCTCTGAAGCAGTAGATAACATCAACAAAGACCGCGCAGTCACAAATTCTTTGCTAGCGGACGTGATGGTTCTTTTGAAGAAGAACGAAATGAATCATAAAGAGATGGGCGGCGTGGCTGCTAAATATGTTGAAACCTTGCAACGCTCAAACGAGCAGTTGGTGAAGGTTTGCACAATCCTCCATAAACAAACTTCCTCAAGCGATGGTCTGTCTCAAAGAGACAGAGATGAACTCTTTGATATGATCAAAGAAGAGGAAGACAAGTGATATGGCAGATAAGCTAGACGTCGATGATGCTGTAGCGAGCATACTGGAAGAATCGGCTCATGAGCCAATCATACCCGCACGAAAACTCGATATTCGAACCACTTCGTTCCTGTCTGAAGTAGCGCACACTACAGTTAATTCCATAACTGCTGGAAAAGATGCCGACGGAGACATTGGTAGAAAGGCTGCGAAAGTGTGCATCTCATACCCCAAATCAGAAGGTTACGCTGATCGGCTAGTTGATTGGGTTTCTTCGTTCTTCGGTGACGATGCCGAATCTTACGCGGTAATCGCATACTGCCCCCGCGTACATTCAATGATTCCAGACCCATTCATGGTTGCTAAGCAGAAGAAAATATGGCCATATGGAGATCGTAAGGAAAAAAAAGAAAAATTCGAAGCACTTGTGCACTCCCTTCTACCAACTGGGATATTAGGATCTGCCCGATTTACAGCTCCAACACCAGAGATCGCTGAAAAGCTTAGTGCCATTTCTCCCGGAGATTGGGTGTGGGTAGAATATGGGGACGAAACCAACAAGACGAATGGGATGCTGGTGGATGTGTATAGCAAACCCGGAGAGCAAACGCCCGATGGTTCCGACGCCTCTGGTTTTCCACCCGGCGGCGCAAAAGACGGTTTTAAAAAAGGGACCCCAACGACCCCGGCCGCCGGCCGAAGACCCCCTGGCCCTCAACGTCCGGATCAGGCAAGAAAAGAACAAATAGAGCAGTCCGCCCGCCAAGCAGCCCAAGCAGCCGGCATCGATCCGGCTCTTATGTTAGCAACGGCCCAAGTAGAATCAGGCCTGCGTGACAATGGCTGGTACTACGATAGCAATGGAGTCATAACGTTTAACCCATACGGGGTCCAGATCACACAATGGCTCGGCGACTCGGGCTTTGCTACTGCGAAAGAATGGCAAGACCATGGGCCTAAAAAAGCTGACAAGAAGGCTCGTGCCAAACAAGGTATTGTGCTCCCTATTGAGCAAAAGATAATAGACGCGATTGATGGCGATTTGGATGCCAAATCTAAAAAGGTGGCTAGTATCATCAAAAAAAGTGGAGAAAAATATAGTAATAACAAAGATATGATAAGGATTAGTTATAACGCCGGCCCCGGAAAAGCAAGAGAGGTTGCTGAACAATACGATTACAAAGCTGGAAAGCTACCAAAATGGTATACCGGGGCTAAGAAGAAAAAGTGGGACAAATACCTCGAAACATACAATGCTGCCTAGGAACACATCATGGCTGAAGAAAGATTAAGAGTTAATAGAAGTAAAGTTGGTGAAAAAGAGCTAGCACGCTTAGAGAATTCACCTAGCGGAATTAAGGCACAGAACCTTGGAGTCGCCGGAGATAAGTCGGTTGAGCCCATTCCCGGGTTCATACAAACCCCTAGTGAAAAAGTTATAACAAATTATCAAAACTCTTGGATTGTCTTGGGTCGAGACCGCCCGGGAAACATGGTTTCTGGTAAGGGCGGTGAAGGACAAACGGGCGCCGCTTCAATCGATCTTGTCGTTGGTCGCCTATCGGCGAACCCAATAGCTAAAACCAAGCAAGATGAAAGAATTTTTGTGGATCCTGACTTTACAAGGGATGCTGCCAGAATCTATATTTCACAGAAAACTGATATTGACGTTAACTTTGACTTGGTCGAAGAATCGGCACCCGTTAACAATCGTTCCGGAATCGGAATTAAGGCCGACGTCGTGAGGATGATGGCCAGAGAGGGCATCAAAATCGTATCGGGCGTCGACTTGGTTAACTCACAGAATGCCAGAATAAGCGAATTGAGCGGGATTGAACTCATAGCTTACGGTCAAGATGTAGATGGTGGATTGCAACCTCTAGTGAAAGGGGAGAACTTATCAGAGGCATTGAACGCGCTTTCGAAAGAGGTTGATAAACTAGCTGCCGTAGTTACGGGATTGTTGGTGTCACAAACTAAATTGAACAAAGCATTTGCTGAACATTGGCACATAGTGCCTACTTACTTAGGGCATCCAACCGCACCATCAGAGCTAGCGGCAACGGAAGGGATGCGAGTAATAGCTGATCATATGCAATATACTGCTATGGATCTCCAGACAGTCAGGATGAGTTTGTTGAATTTCCAAGAAAAATATCTCAACGATAAGCGCAGCAACAGGCATATTAATAGTAGGCACAACAAGACGACTTAAAAATGGCCAATGGCAATATAACTAACAGAGTAAAGGCAGCGACCTTTGATCAAAAGCTCGCCATCCAGGATTGGCGCAAACTGAGCGTCGATCAACCTTATTATAATGCCATTACAAACGAGTATTGTATTCCTGTCGCGACAGACATAGAATATATTGATGAAAGTGTCGTTAATGATCCGGCGATCCAAACAGAGGTAAAAACTCGCGGAATACAAAATCTTTGGACATTCTTTAACAAATCTACAGATGGGCTTGACCCCACTCAGTTAGTGACGCTTGATGTCGTAAAAGTGGCAGACTATTATATGGATTCGCGACCATGTTCTAGGTTGCGATATCTTGTTTGTATCGAAGGCGATCTGTTTGGTAATGTGCCGCAAAATCCTCCAAACTTCTTGTCTGACGAACCCTTCGGGGATGTTGAGGCAGTAGTTGAATATACGATTCCGGAACTTTTAGGGCTTATAAATTCTGTAGCTGATTCCTTAGATGACCACGCCATTTTGATGGAGGATTTTCTATCCACAGCCGAAACAAGGCGCCCAGACCTAGACCTTAGAGAGGAGGCCCGCCGCCTTCGCGCGGTATATCCTAGTTTATTGAGGCTGTTAAAGTCAAATGGATATACACCTGAGGCCGCCACCGCCCGCCTTACCAATCCGGCACTACCCTTCGGCCTCCCAACTCCCCCCGGAGGCGACGCCATGACGGTACAATTCGGTTTCGGAGAGGCTAATCCGCAAGGGGTCCTCTCTATCGTTGGATGCCCTGATCCTTCTAACATCCTTATAAACGTCGGCATTCGCAGGACAGACGCCGACGTACTGGCAGAAAAAGTCGAAATAGGATACTTCACTTTTGTCAGAAATCCGCCCATAAAATATGCTCGGACAAGAGGGTACCTGAGGAACCTGAGAGTAATAAAAGAACAATTCGAATGCTCAGACTCTGTTGGTACCTGGGCCAACTGGGACCGCGAGACTTACGATTCGATCACTGGCTTTGTAACGGGGACTTACAATGCGTGGGATCAGTTTTCCAACTCTCGCCGAGGGAGGGAAATCATTCGAGAGATTAAGGACAAATGGCCTTTCGATGATTCCAAAAAGATAAAAACAGCAGAGGATGTTCGCAACGAGAAGGAAGCGGTAGATACGCAAGCAAAATTAAAACAAGACGAAGAAAATGAATCGGTAACGGACTTTGTTGGAGATATACTACTGTCGACCGAAGGTCAGCGCGAACTTCGTGCGAAATTAACTGATACAGGTGCAGCATATTCTCTGTTGTTAGATAGAGTTGATATGAAGTACATGCTCGGAATCATTGCCGCTGTCCTG
>JAUVQD010000015.1 GCA_030598355.1 Actinomycetes bacterium | reverse complement strand
TTTGGCACTAAAAAGCTGATACTTTTGTCATCCAGCTCGCCACCGGTATATCCGAATATCCTTCTGGCGCGCGCGTTACTCGTCACAATCTTGCGCTGCTCGTTCAAGATCACAACACCTTCGGGCAGCGTTTCAACGAACGCGACGCCTTCCTGTTGTTTTTTAGATCTCACAGATCCTGCGCTTTTTTAAGTGCGCTAATTTCGTTTAGCGGTTCTTTGCTATTAAATATCTTCTTTTCAAGAACCAGTGACGTATTTCCCGGCTCCGTTGCCAGATAAATACGATCACACTCTTGCAGCATGCTGTTAAACCCCAATCCTAGTGACTGCTTGGTGGAAAAACCGCTCTCCAGAGCGGCCTTAGGCAAGAGCTTGAAATTTATTCCAGGCCCCGAATCATTGACGACCAGTTGAAGAGTTTCACCTCGCAAATAGAGCCGGTATCCGCCACTGCCGGCATGTTTAACAGCATTAGTCAGAGCTTCAGTAATCCCGACAAAATAACCGAAGCCGGAATAATCCGGCCACCTATCTTTAATTACGTTTTCAATATGTTTTCTGGCCTTGCTAATTTCATCGAACGCCGAAACTGAGCCGGATTCGGTAATTGGCTTTCCCTGTAATGTTTGAATTTCATCGATTGATGCGATAACTAACCGACCGCCGGTAACCGCGCTGAAGACATCAACGTAGGCTCGACGGATCGCATTATCCTTGGCTTTTATGATCTTCTGAGCTTCTTTCTCATCGCTAATATCCTTTAAGGCACCAAAAATCTTAACTACGTGCCCGGCCTCATTAGTGATCGGCCGATTGTTTGACCGCTCCCACCTTATTTCATTATTTTTTGTTACAATCCGAAAATCGAGGCTGGTAGTTTCTCCTGTCAGAAGCTGCTCGACCGACTTTCTGTACGCCGAAAGATCTTCTGCATAAACAATCTTTTCCAAGCCTTCGTTTTTTAAGTCATCAAGGTCGTAACCCGTTTCTCTGGTAAACGCGGCCGTCATCCACTCTAGCTCCAAATCCCTGCTCTCTCTAACGGTCATCACAAATACGAAATCAGAAGTAAGCTCAGAGACTATGCGGTATCGTTCCTCTGAATCTGTAAGCTTCTTAATCACTTCCTCCCTCTCTTGCTCAACCTCGACCTTCTTTAGATTCTCTTTCACGGCTGCCGGGAGTAAATTAAGATGTCTTTTTAGAACATAATCGTTTATGCCAACCTTCATAGCTTGAACAGCGATTTCCTCATCGCCGGTTTCGGTCACCATGATGACAGGGATGTGAGGCCAGCGATCGTGGATATTTCTGAAAATCGTGAAGCCATCGGTCCAACCAAGAAAATAGTCAGTCAAAACCAGGCTGTACCCATCTCTGTCCACCATTGGCTGGAAGTCTTTCTCTTCCGTTACAATTGTGAACTCCGCTTGAGGGAATTCCGGCTTCAAAGCGTATTTAACTAATTCCGCGTCATTCGGATTATCATCTATGACCAAAATCTTCATCAGTTTTTTTTCCCCAAGACCGCGCGCTGACAATCGTAATGACAGAATAAGATGGGAGTTGTCGGATATAGTGACGAAAATATCCGAACTTAAATCTTCTGTGGGCTATAATATTTAAGATGCCCATGAAAACTATACTAATCGTCGATGGTCACAACGTTCTCTACAAGCTTGAAAGATACCGTCTACTTAAGAATCAAAAATTACAATTGGCGGCTGATAAATTAGTTGTTGATTTAGTAAACCTCAGCGGTTCCGGTGATTATGAAATCATTGTCGTCTTCGATGGCGGCAGGACAAGCACTGAGAACGATGTCGGAGACGTTAAAGTTATCTACTCCGGCGAATTAAAATCAGCTGACTCAGTTATTGAAAAGCTTGTTTTTAAAATCGCCGAAGATCGAACTGTAGTCATATGCACCCTGGACAACGCACAGCAAAAGGTCGTGTCACGCAACGGCACAAGCCGCCTGACCCCACGGGAACTCGACTCATTATTTACCGACAATCGGGAAGAAAGCCAGGAGATGCGGCCGAAATCAACCCGCTTTCGCGTTGACAGCCGCCTGCCCGACTCAGTTAGAGACAAGCTTGAGAAGATCCGTCGCGGCCTCTAGGTTTGCTGTTTAACAATCTCATAGATCATTACTGCGGAAGTAGCCGAGACATTTAATGACTCTATCTTGCCGGACATCGGAAGACTCGCCAGAAAGTCGCATTTTGACTTTACGAGTCTCGAAAGCCCCTCATTCTCTCCGCCTAAAACGAGCATCGTTTTACCTTTTAAGTCAAGATCCCAAATAGGTGTTGGCGACTCAGCGTCAGCTCCTACAACCCAAAAACCGACTTCTTTCAGGCGATCGATCGCCACGCTAATGTTGGTTGCTGCTACATTCGCGTGCTCAACCGCTCCCGCGGAGGTCTTTGCTACAGTAGCCGTTATCGACGCGCCCCGCCTCTTCGGAATTACCAGCCCATCAGCCCCGACACCAACCGCTGTGCGAATTATAGCTCCCAAATTCTGTGGATCTAAAACCCCGTCGAGCGCGACTACTAACGACTTGTCCTTTTCTCGAACCGAGTCAATCATCTCGGAGAGACCGATATGCGGATATCCGGAGACCTCAGCAACTATACCTTGATGTGTAACGCCGCCTACCAACTTATCAAGGTGCTGCTTTTCGACTTTGTTTACTGGAATACTTCGGGCTCCGGCGTCATCGACAATCTCGTCAACAAGCTTTGATGGCGCCGTATTTTGCGCAAGATATATGCGGCTAACTTGCCGACGGCCTAAAAGCGCTTCTCTAACCGGCCTACGCCCGGCAACATAGCCCATCTTTTAAGCCTTTATCAGTTTCCAACGAGGACCAGCTGACGTATCTTCAATTTCAATACCAATTTCCAGCAGATTGTCTCTAATTTCATCAGAGACCTCCCATTCTTTGTTTTCTCTAGCTTTTTCTCTTCTCTCCAGCAGCATCCCTAAAATGCCCTCGCGGCTCGTGCCGCTTGGGATCGCCCCAATCGTTCGTGTCGCAACTTCTCTAAGTGATGCTTCAATGGCTAGCCAATTATCCTCAGGCTCGCATTTCAAGCCAAGTGCTTCAGTCACCTCAAGCAATATCTGACGGCTCTTATTAAGAGCCTCATCATCAGGTAGCTCCTCAGCGCCCTCAATGATCGAGTTGGTTACTCTGATCAAGCCGAATATTGCTGCCAGAGCTTCGGCCGAATTAAAATCATCATCCATAGCCAAAATAAAATGGGCCCGAGCCTCGTCCGCAGCTTCTTTGAGCTTGAGAGTCTTCGATTGGTTCACAGGTAAACTCAACCCCAGCGCGAAGTCTAGGCTCTGGATAGTTCTTTCCAATCGCTCTACGTTTGCTTGTCCTTGGACTAAGCCTTCTCTTGTGAAATCAAGGGGGTTTCGATAGTGGGTGCTCAACATAAACATGCGTACCGCATTTGGTGACCACTGTTTTACCAGATCGCCGACGAGCATTACATTACCTAGAGACTTAGACATTTTTTCCTTATCGATCTTGAGCAAACCGCCATGCATCCAATAGTGGACAAATCGCTTGCCCGTGGCCCCTTCGGATTGCGCGATTTCATTCTCATGATGCGGAAATATCAGATCCTGCGCCCCACCGTGAATATCAAATCCGGCGCCTAACAGCTTAAGAGACATTGCTGAACACTCAATATGCCAACCCGGACGCCCGTCTCCCCAGGGGCTATCCCAAAAAGGCTCACCTTCTTTTGATTTTTTCCAGAGGGCAAAATCCATTGGATCCTCTTTTCCCGGATCCGGTTCAACTCTCTCGCCAGCTCGCATATCGTCAAGACTCCGTCCGGACAACTGCCCGTAGTTCTTGAAATCGCGTACACGAAACCAAACATTACCCTCAACTTCATAAGCGAGCCCGGCGCCAATCAATCGCTCAACCAGGTTAATCATCTCAGGAATTGTTTCAGTAGCTCGTGGCTCATGCGTCGGTTCCTCAATGCCAAGGTTATTGTTGTCGCGCTTGAAAGCTTTTTCGTATTTTTCGGCAATCGCTTGCGGAGTAGTTTTTTCCTCCGCGGCCCGCTTGATAATCTTATCGTCTACGTCCGTAATGTTCCGCACAAAGACAACCTTAAATCCGCGAAATTCCAGATATCGGCGGATCAAATCGAAATTGATGAAGGTTCTCGCATTACCTATGTGCATATAGTTATAGACCGTCAGGCCGCAAACATACATGCTAATCTCGCCCTCTTTTCTCGGGCGAAGCTCTTCTTTCCGTCGAACCAAAGTGTTGTATATCTTTATAGTCATTCCGCTAACGACTTCCTTATGTTCAGGATACGCAATTCTCAAGCTTTCGTTTTGTCTCTTTTGGACCCAACCCGAATATGATATAGAAAAGTTCCGGACCCGAAAGCGTGCCGGTCAAGGCCAGTCTTGTCGTTTGAAATATCTCTTTGCCCTTAAAACCGTCTTCTTTTAACTTATTCGCCGCCGCTCTAATCAGGTCCTTGGCTTCATCTTTGTTTACGGTTTCCGCTTCAGTCATAAACGAAATGAAAACTTTTATGACCTTTTGAGCGCGCTCTTCGGCCAGCCTCTTGGTCACATCTGCAGTAAATTTTATCTCGCCGAAGATCTTAGCACACTCCTTGATGTCCGCTAGAACCTCTAGGCTGGTCTGGGAAGCCTCTACAATCCTGGTCAGACGATTGAACTGGTCTGCAGTATCCTCAGGCTTAACAAAACCCGATTCAACGAGATACGGCACTACAAGGTTGGTAAGAGTCACTCTATCGAGCTTTCTGATGTACTGACCGTTAAACCACTTGAGCCGGTCAATATCAAAAATTGCCGGGCTTTTTGAAATGCGACCGAGATCAAATTCCGCGGCTAATGAAGCGACGTCAAGTATCTCCTGCCCGCTCGCCGGGGTCCAGCCTAGCAAAGACAAATAATTTATGGTTGCCTCAGGAATAAAACCTTGACGCCGGTAGTCAATTATCGACGCGGCCCCATGTCTCTTGCTAAGCTTGGCTTTGTCGGGTCCTAAAATCATAGAAAGATGACCGAAAATCGGCGGCTCAAATTTTAGAGCCTCGAAGATCATCAGTTGTTTGGCCGTATTTGAAAGATGATCTTCCCCTCTAAGCACGTGGGTGATTCCCATTTGGGAATCGTCAACAACGACCGCGAAGTTATATGTCGGAACTCCATTTTGCCTAACAATTATGAAATCTCCGAATGCTTCGGCCTCAAAATCAATGCGGCCTCGTATTACATCCTTAAAAGCTAGCCGCCGCTTTTCCGGCACGGCAAACCTGATTGAAGGTTTTCGCCCCTCAGCAATAAACTGAGCACGTTCATCCGATGATAAGTTTCGGCACCTGCCACTGTACTGCGAGACACCGCCTTCGGCGAGAGTTTTTTTGCGCTCACCCCCAAGTTCCTCGGTCGTGCAAAAACACTCATAGGCGTGACCTGTCGTTAAGAGATCGGTCGCCAATTTTTTATAAACGCCGGCTTCCATTCTTTCACTTTGGCGATAAGGTCCAACCGGACCGCCGATGTCGGGGCCTTCGTCCCACGCCAGACCAAGCCAAGCCAGGTCCTCTGTGATAGATTTTTCGAACTCGAGAGTAGATCGCTCGTTATCTGTATCTTCAATACGGAGGACAAAAACTCCACCCATGTTGCGGGCAAAGAGCCAATTGAAAAGGGCGGTTCGAGCAGTGCCAATATGAAAGTGGCCCGTAGGGCTGGGTGCAAAACGAACACGTATTTCGTCGGTCAATTATATTCCCTCTTTCTCAATTAGAACAATGGCTTGGGCCGAGATGCCTTCTCCCCGTCCGGTGAAACCCATGCCCTCGGCCGTTGTCGCCTTAACACTGACTTGTTTGATATCGATGTCGAGTGTGTTCGAGATATTTTCGCGCATCTTGTCGCGCCATGGCGCCAACTTTGGCTCCTCGGTCAAGACAACCGTATCTAGATTTACTACCGAATATCCTTCGTTTTTAATAATGTCTGCGGTTCTTGCCAAAAGCATCAGACTTGATATCCCCTTGTATTTCGGGTCGCTATCGGGAAAATGCGCACCAATATCGCTTAAAGCAGTAGCCCCCAAGAGAGCGTCAATGATAGCGTGGCAAAGCACATCGGCGTCAGAGTGCCCCTCTAGACCGTGCGAGAAAGGTATTTCGACGCCCCCTAATACCAATGGCCTGCCCAAGGACAGCTTATGCGCATCAAAACCCAAACCGATTTTATGAGCCAACCTAACACCTCGTCTAGTCGTACCTTAAAGAATCTCGTTTGAGCGCTCTTCTATTAAGCGCTCAACCAGAGCCATATCTTTTGTAGTCGTCACTTTTTGATTATCTTGGCTATTGGCAAGAATAGCAACGCGCTTTCCAAGAGCTTCTACGAGGGCCGCGTCATCTGTCGCAGACAAGTTTTTGTCGCGAGCGCTCCGGTGAGCCTCAACTAAAACAGAATAGTGAAAAAGCTGCGGAGTTTGTGCCAACCAAAGCGCCTCGCGCGAAACGGTCTCCCGAATAGTGTCGTCCTCAATACGTTTAACCGTGTCAATAACGGAAGAAGCTAAGATCAGCCCATCATATTCATTCAGGTTGTCAAACATTGAATCTATCTGGGCGGCTTCTGTTAAGGGACGAGCACCATCGTGAACCCAGACATATTCCGTATCTTCGGGGCAGGCTTTGAGCCCGGCTGCGACCGATAGTTGCCGGCTTTCACCACCCGGAACTATCGAAAGACTCTTTGAAATTCCCAGCGGCTCTACAATATCTTTTCGCGCCCGCTCGATGTCCGACTCTGCAACAACCAGGAGAATGTGATCGACGAACTTAGCTTTGTTGAAAGCGCGCAAAGAATAACTCAACAGGGGCTTTCCAGCCAATAACGCGAATTGCTTCTTTCCACCCTCAAACCGTTCGCTGTGGCCGGCCGCAACTATTAGGCCAACTTTCACAACTTCGCCGGCGCTTTGAGTTTTGTGAATATCATGCGCCCCGAGGGTGTCTGGAGAACGCTAGTTACTTCAACATCGAGGGTTTGACCAATATGACTAAGTCCACCCTCAACAACGACCATGGTGCCATCTTCCAAATAACCGATTCCCTGCCCTGATTCTTTGCCTTCTCGAATTATTTTTGTGAGCAGCAGTTCACCCGGCATAACCACTGCTTTTACGGAGTTTGCCAGGTCGTTTAAGTTTAGTATCTTTATGCCTTCAAATTGAGCAACTTTGCTTAGATTGTAATCATTTGTAATAATCGCGGCTCCGGTCTCTTTTGCTAATTGGATCAATTTCGCATCCACTCCGACAATTTCCGGATAATCGGTTTCTTCAATCCGCATTTTCAGGTTGAAATCAATTTGCAGTGAATTGAGTATCTCTAGCCCTCGACGCCCCCGCGCGCGCTTAAGAGAGCTTTCTGAGTCTGCGATAGTCTGTAGTTCATGTAGAACAAAACGGGGAACAATCATTTCGCCCTCAAGAAAACCCGTGCGCACGATATCCATTATTCGGCCGTCGATGATAATATTCGTATCGAGTAGCTTGTCGCCTATGACCGACGTCGACGTAGAGCTTACAGCCGGGCTCGTTAAATTCAAGTTCAAAGCATTCCGTAATTCAGCACGGCGAACAGACCCAAGCCTTGTGCCAAGCCAGGCCAAAAAGATATAAACTGGAATCGTCACTGCCAGCCGAACCGATACCGTTTCTATCAGGGAAAATGGCAATGTTATCAGGTACGATAAAACCAAGCCGACGGCTAGTCCGACAGTACCTAAAATCAATTCTGTTATGGGGACTTCTTGTAAAGTACCTTCAATCCTGGTTAGAAAGCGGGAAAACCTTCTGCCTGATATACCGCCTAAAACGTAGCCAATCGCCGAACCAATTGTCATATAAGTTATGATTGCGATGTTTCTATTAAAAATTTGGTTCGGCCAGCCAAACTCCGCGGCCACTTGAAAACCCGCTAACGCTCCCGCCAAGATTAAGATAAACTGAGTCAATAATATCAACATTACGGTTATGATGTAGTCGAGACTACTTCATTACCTCCTCCTTCTTCAATACTACTACTTTCGGCACACGCAGCCAAAGGTATTAGCAGAATCGATAATTAATATTTAGCTAAAATGAACAGATTTTACGCTCAAACGCGAAATGAACGATGAACTTGAAAAAGCCGCACAATCTTTAAGCGTATCTCTCTAAGAGGTTGTATTCTTTCAACCTTTTCAACCCGTCTTGAATTGCTTGCGCTCTAACGGAGCCGACACCGTCAACATCGTCAAGGTGATCAATTGAAGCGTTCACGACACCTTTTAAGCTACCAAAACGATCCACAATTTTGTTCACAACTTTTATGGGCAAACGTGGTATTTGTTTTAGCAAGCGATAGCCACGAGGATGCACAGTGCTGTCTAAGATGTCGGCGGAGCTATCGTGCCCCAAAAGCCGCCCTATCGTCATAAGATCAAGAAGGTCTTCGGAGCTGATTTCCGCCAATTTTCTCTTTATTTTTTCGGCGGCTTTCAGGTTTGTACAGTAGTCTCTGATGACCAACAATATGTCTTCGCTTACTGAACCCATGAGCTCATCTGCTTGCATCCGCAGCAAGCGCCCCTCAACGCCTAGCTCAGAAATATAGCGAGTGATCTCTTTCGCTATTCTCTCAACCATTTCGCCGCGCTGTATCGTTGAGACAACGTCAACCAACACCACAAGGTCTTCAAATTCCAACGCGCTTAAATTAGCGGCAACTTGATCGAGTCGCATCTTATATTTTTCCAGCGTCTGCAAGGCTTGATTGGCCTTTGCCAAAACAACTGGAATGTCTTCAATAATATGTTTCGAACCTTCAAAATATACGGAAACGATCTCGCGCCTTTGAGAAATTGAAATCACGACCGCTTTTGTCTCCCTGGCCACCCTTTCTGCCGTCCGGTGTCTAATGCCAGTCTCGGCAGTCGTCAGGGATGAGTCGGGTACGAGGTGAACGTTTGCCGAAAGTATATGTTGACCGTCGTCATCTATGATGATCGCGCCATCCATCTTTGCCAATTCATAGAGGCGATGCGGTGTGGCGTCACAGTTTAGGTCAAACCCGCCGTTTGCAATACTCATAACATTCTTGGCGTCGCCCATAACAATCAAAGCGCCTGTTCGAGCCCTCAGAATCTGCTCAATGCCTGAGCGCAGGGCTGTCCCCGGGGCGACTTTCTCCAAAACATTTATGAATTTGCTTGCTTTCTTCTTCATAACAATACCAAGTGGATTATTTGATCTGACTAGCCATCAACAGCTTATTAACTATCAGGCCCCTTGTAAAGCTACTGCTACAAAGCCTGATCTCCTAGCCCTATTTCCGCCAACGCTAACTGTGCTGTCTTTATTGGCACTATGAGCACGTCTTTCGGCGTCCGAGAGATCTTTTGGTCAGGCAGGATAATCTTCTTAAATCCAAGCTTTGCCGCTTCCTCTACCCGCTGGTCAATATTTGAGACAAATCTTACCTCACCAGCTAAGCCTATCTCTCCAAAAGCGCAAACGCCAGGATCAATCACCTGATCTTTTGCGGCTGAAGCCAGCGCCAAAGCAATAGGAAGATCTAAAGCCGGCTCCTTGGTCTTAACGCCGCCCGCTACGTTAATATAAACATCTGCTTTATTTAAGCGCAAGCCTGCTCGTCTCTCTAAAACCGCCAAAGTTATCATGGCCCGGTTATGCTCAATACCACTCGTTAGACGGCGCGGCATAGCCAGGTAACTAGGAGTCACCAGGGCTTGCACTTCCGCCAGGAAAGGCCTCGTACCTTCAATTGTTGCCGCAACGATCGACCCCGGCACCCCCTCTGAGCGCTCCGATAAAAAGAGGGAGGATGGATTATCAACGCCGACCAGTCCTTCAGTCTTCATGGTGAAAACCGCGATTTCATTGCAGGCGCCAAATCTGTTTTTCACAGCCCGAACGATCCTGTACGAACCTTGACCCTCGGTATCGAAATAGAGCACCGTATCAACCATATGCTCTAAAAGTCTTGGTCCGGCAATGGCGCCATCTTTTGTCACGTGCCCGACAATGAATATCGGTAAATTGGAACCCTTGCCCAACCTCATTAAGTGTCCGGCGCATTCTCTGACCTGCGATACGCTCCCCGGCGCCGAACCAACCTCAGGATGGTAAAGCGTTTGAATGGAATCTACAATTAGAACATCCGGTTTAGTTTTTTCGACCGCCAACTGTATTTGGTCGGTAGCGATTTCAGATAAAACCAAAAGATTCTTGGATTTTACGTTTAGCCTATCAGCCCTCAATTTAACCTGCTGGACCGATTCTTCTCCGGTGACAATAAGTACTTTTCGCCCTTGGGCGACCAAACTACCGGCCGCCTGCATCAATAACGTAGACTTTCCAACGCCCGGCTCACCACCTATTAAAACAAGTGAGCCCTGGACGATTCCGCCACCAAGAACCCGATCGAACTCGGCAATATTTGTCGGCCAACGCTCATCGGCCAACGCTTCAACCTCGTCTAATGACTGGGGCTCGTTGGAAGAGAAAATCCATCGAGGCGTTGTATCTTCATCTCGATGGATTTTCTCTTCAACAAAAGTATTAAATTGCTGACAATCCGGACATCTACCCAACCATTTTGGAGCTGTTGATCCGCACTCTTGGCAACTCCAAACTGTGCCAGCCTTGCTCATCCTTCACTTTGGCCAACGGGAGCTGGTACTTTAACTTCCTTCCGCTTCTTCACCTGTATTACCAAACTTCCATCTTTACCATCAACCTTTATCACGTCTCCGGCCTTAAACTGCTTTCGCAAAAGGGCCTCAGACAATGGATCCTCTATCAATCGCTGTATGGCGCGCCTTAAGGGGCGTGCTCCTGATGACGGTTCATAGCCCTCATCAACTAAAACATCCTCAGCGGCTGCACTTAATTCAATTGATAGTTTCTGCTCGTCGAGTTGAACACCCAGCCTCTTTATCATCATGCCTATGATATCTTTTATTTCATTTCGGGCGAGTTCGTGAAAGACAATAACATCGTCTATTCTATTTAAGAACTCCGGCCTGAACGTCCGCTTTAGCTCACTGGTTACTTTTTCTTTCATATCCTTGTAACTTAGAGCCTCGTCGCCGCCTTTACTAAATCCGAGAGGCGTCGATTTCTGAATATACCTGGCCCCCAAGTTTGAGGTCATAATCAAGATCACGTTTTTGAAATCTACCGATCGACCTTGAGCGTCTGTCAATCTGCCGTCTTCTAGTATTTGCAAAAGGATATTGAAAACATCGTGATGCGCCTTTTCGATCTCATCAAGCAAAACCACGCAATATGACCGACGGCGAACAGCCTCAGTCAGCTGGCCGCCTTCCTCATAGCCTACGTATCCGGGAGGTGACCCGATCAGTCTGGATACAGTGTGCTTTTCCATATACTCAGACATGTCGATCTGGATCAAAGCGCTGTCCTCTCCAAAAAGATATTCGGCCAGAGCCTTGGCTGTCTCTGTCTTACCAACGCCGGATGGGCCAAGAAAAATAAATGAACCAGCCGGTCTTTTAGGATCTTTCAACCCGGCACGGGTACGCCTAATTGCTTTCGAAACAGCCTTGAGCGCTTCGTGCTGGCCGACTACTCGTTCGTGAAGCTTGCTTTCCATCTTCAGCAGCTTCGCGGTTTCTTCCTCTGTCAAACGCGTGACGGGAATTCCTGTCCAAGTAGAAACGATCTCAGCTATCTCTTCCTCTGTAACCTTTAAATCGACCTTTGGAGCTATCTTCCAGGTCTCTTCCAACTCGCGAATCTCTTCTAAAAACTCTCGCTCGCGATCTCGATATTCAGCCGCCTTCTCAAATTCCTGGCCCTTGATCGCGCCTTCCTTTTGTTTACGCAAGTTTGTCATTTTGTCCTCTATTTCTCCGGAATACGGAGGAGTAGAAGTCGTCTGTATTCGAACCCGGGACGATGCCTCGTCCATAAGATCAATTGCCTTGTCAGGTAAGAAACGATCTGAGATGTACCTATCCGCAAGATTTGCGGCAGCTACAAGAGCATCGTCACTAATGCTCACTTGGTGATGCTCTTCATATCGCTCCCGCAAGCCCTTCAAGATAGCAATTGTCTCATCTATAGATGGCTCGCCTACATTTATCTGCTGAAAGCGTCGCTCGAGCGCGGCGTCCTTCTCAACATGTTTCCTGTACTCATCGATCGTCGTCGCGCCAATCGTCTGCAACTCTCCCCGAGCTAAAGCCGGTTTTAAAATGCTGGCAGCGTCAATCGCGCCCTCAGCGGCGCCGGCCCCGACGAGATTATGCATTTCATCTACGAATAGAATA
>JAUVQD010000007.1 GCA_030598355.1 Actinomycetes bacterium | reverse complement strand
TTAATCTGGCTCGAGCTACGTCTATTGCTTCTTTGTCTTGGTCAATCCCAAGCAGAAACCCATTTGGTGCAATTAATCTCAATATCGTTTCCGAGTGTCCTGCCCCGCCTAAAGTGCAGTCGACAATGGTAGAACCACTGGTACAGTTGAGCCTGGAAACGACTTCAGCCGACAAAACTGATGTATGCGAATATTCCATTTTCAAATTGCGTTAGAGGCCGATGTCTGCCAATTCTTCAGCTGTGTCCTCATACGACTTTTCTGCCTCAGCTACATATTTCTGCCAGTTAGACTTTGACCACAGCTCCAACCGGTTTGAAACCCCAACGATAACAACATCTTTCCGCAGGTCCGCGTATTCTCGTAAGTGACCCGGTATAACAACTCGCCCATTCTTATCAGGCACTTCCTCGCTTGCTCCGCCAAAAAAGAACCTGGAAACCTGCCTGGCGTCTTTCTTCAACAACTGCATCGAAGAGATTTTCTCCTCAATCCCCGACCACTCAGCTTTTGAAAACACAAAAAGGCAATTTTCAAAACCCTTCGTGACGATCAAACCGTCCGCCAATAACTTCCTAAACTTAGCCGGCAGTATAAGTCGGTTTTTGTCGTCGACCGTATGTTGAAACTCGCCTAGAAACATTTCTCTTCTCCACCAAGGCAGCCAATAATGATCTGGCGGCTTTGATAATGAGCGAAAGATTACTGACACCCGGAGGAGCCATTTCCGTAACACTCATATAGTAATTCTTGACCGGAAAACCATATTTGTTAATCATTTTCTGCTCCACTTTAATCCACTTCAATCCACAATGCAACACTTTTTTTAAAAAGTTTCACTATTTTTTGAAGTATTTCTAGTTTTTTGGGAAGCGTAGGACTTAATGGGCAGGTGGTGACATGTATGGCAAGTGGGAGGACTAGATCAAAGAATCAGTTTAAAGCTCGATTAGGTTGCCTGGCCAATCCTTAAAACTGTTGTTATGAGAAAAGAAAATGATTTGGCGTTCTGCTGCCAGTTTGCGAACAATATCTCTGGCGGCTTTGAAACGATCGGCATCAAAATAGACAAGGGGGTCATCAAGAATTAGCGGCGGCTTTGCTTCTCCGCTAATCAAGTCAGCCGCGGCTAAACGAACCGCGAAATACAACTGATCGGCCGTCGCAGTACTTAAGGCGTCAGGGCTTATCGTCACTTCTCCATCGAGAACCGTAAGCGTAAGATTGCCTTCCAGACCCACCTTACTATGACGACCACCTGTCAAAGTGCTTAAAAGCTCTGAGGCCGCACCCGCGATCTGAGGAGCTATTTCGCCAGAGATTTCAGACGCTATTTCTGATATCTCTTGAGCAGCTAGCGAAAGAGCTTTGGCGTGCCGTTTTGAGCCCTCTAGTTGATCAGATATGTAATTGAGCTCAGAGAGCAAGTCAACGATAGATCGCCCTGAAATCTCCGTGTGGGAAGACAATCGACCGATCAATGTGTCATGTGTCTGACGCAATGAAGCCACCTCGGGGCTAAGATATGACACCTCGCGCTCGTGAGTAAATATCTCTTCTGTCGACAGATCAGCTTTTGTAGCTTTCTTGAGTTGCAGTTCGAGCGAATGTGTTTGATCAAAAAGATTATCAAATTCCTTGGATAGCTCTTCAAGAGAGCTGCCCTCCAACATAATCGAATCGGCATATTCAATATTGTCTAGCTCCTTGGCAAGGCTTTCACACTTGTTTTGCTGTGCCAAGAAACTCTCTAAGCCGGCGGCGCCGACCTTTGACAACTCTTCGTTGATCTCGCCTGTCAACCGCTCGACCTCTTCTGTCAGATAGATCCCCAAATCCTCGGCAACGTTTTTCCGTGACTTCAGCAACCACAGCCCCACGGCGAACCCGACCAAGCTAAGAATAATTGCCGCTACCCCAGGAAAGACCTGGTTTAAAACGACCAGGATAATTCCGACCAACAATGCCGCTAGCGCCGGCACAAAAGCGAAAATCGAATACCTCTTTTTAGTTTCCGCTTCCGCTCGACCGCCATCAGAAGCCACGCCCATCTCAATCTGTTTCTCTTTTAAGATCTCGGCCTTGTGTTTTAATGCGGCGGCATCGACCGCCGATATCTCTTTGTAGTTGGCTAGCTTCTCCATCTCTTTATTGATTTCATCAAGCCGTTCTTGATCAGCTTTTAAACGTTCTATCTTCATGCGCAGCTTCTTACGCCCGTCACTCAACTTGTCAAGCTCCACCTCCAAGACGCGTCTAGCCTGAACAGCATCTATTAATTCCTTGACGAGCTTAAGGCGCGCGCTTTTTTTTGCCAACAGCTCCTTGGTTTCCTCAAGCTCCGCCGACCATTGATCGCGCTGACTCTTTATCTGCTCGGCCTGAGCCATCTCGCGCCTGACGTCTACCTCTTGAGCCAGAAGGTCGCCAATTTGGCCACCCTCCCCTTTCTGGGCAATCGTCCCGGCTAATCGCCTGTATTTGTCTTTTAGAACCTTTCGGGCTTTGGTTATCGAGCCGCCGGCGCTTCCAACTAAAAGAGATTCAACTCTTGCTCGAAGAGCGGGTTCGATTCCGACCAGATCCGGCGCTAACTCGCCGGCCCGCACAAAGACGGTATTTAAAAAAGTTTCAGCTTTGTCTAGTCCGAGGTGTCGGCCGACAAGCCCCTGCACCTTAGTGGGGCCTTTGGCTTGGCACTCCCCGCCTCGCAGCTGAACTAAGCTGACTTCACCTTTAGCTAAGTCTCGAACAAGCGACCAAACCGTCTTGTCTGGAAGCTCGTATTCGACTGTAACAATGCAGCTTGGATTGGCGTTCCCCCAATTTTTCCACCGCTCATAGCCTTTGCGTTCACCGAAAAAAGCAGTCTTTAGCGCTGACTGAATAGTGCTCTTACCGCTCTCATTAACCCCGATTATCAAGTTCAGCCCCGGGTTAAGTTCAATTCTGGACTCTTGGAAGCTCCCGAAGTTGTTTAGCTCGATAGCGGTTATGATCATTTTTGGAGCCGCCCTTCAAGGGCCGCCAATCCTAACCTTGTGGCTAGATTTATTACGCTTTTCTCGTCAGCGTCGTCCGTCGCAATCGCCCTCTCTTGCATTCTTGTCAGAAACTTAGCTCTGATAGTTTTTTCTTCAGACCGGATTTCGCTCGTCGGCATCTCCAGGCCATCTTTGATATCAAGATAGAAGAATTTCTCGCCTAGTACGGCAATCAACGCCTCGACGTCAACATTAAGGTCAAGAGAAGGCGTCCCCGTCAGCACTACCTTTACTAAATCTTTCAAACCGCCAAGCGCGGCTATAGCTGTCTCTACTTCATGAGAGTTTGACATGATAGTGCAGTCAATATCGTGTCGCCGAAAACCGTATTGGCCGAGATTTAGTTGACTGACGCGAACCGGGCCATCGCCCATTTCAATTAAAGTGGCAGATCGCTCCGGAGACTCGTCAAAGCAGAGGCTCTCAGGAGACCCGCAATAGTAGGCGACGCTCCGCCCCACGCGACCAAAATTATGATAGTGGCCGAGCGCTAAGTACTGGACAGGCACGTCAGCCGTGTCTGCTTCTGAAAAAGGATAAGATTGGAGTCCCTCATAAAACCCTAGTTTGTGAGCACCATGCATCACTCCAATTTGAGCGCCGGCTTTTAAGTCTTTCAAGACGTTTTTCTCGGTCCCCGCGGCGTGACAAGCGATTCCGGCAACGGTGATTCCGCTCGTCTCTAATTTCTGAATAGCCCAGCTATTGTCTCGAAAAATAATTACATTCTCGGGCCAATCCGGCTGATCCCAGATTCCTCCGGGTTGATAAAAATCGTGATTGCCGGGCACGATAACTACCTGGGCCTGGCCGTTGACTCTACTAAATTGCTCAATAGCAAAAGCGACAGTTTCCGGGAGAGGGTTGCTGTTGTTGAAAAGATCGCCCGCGACGATCAAAACATCAGCCTGCTTTTCCAAGGTTAGCTCAATGATTTGCGTAAGGGTTGATTTAATGGCTTGTTTTTTTATCGCTCTCTTCGGGGCGGCAAGATACGTGAATGACGCATCAAGGTGTAGATCGCCAGTATGAATTACCCGAATCATTAACTATCCGCAGATTCTTGATTTGACAAGGTCTTGTTCCATTTTAAAATAGCGTATTAGACTCTTTTGTCTCCGAAGACTCCAATTTTGTTCGCTTGGGCGGCAACTCAGAGATTTTATGATTCGCCGGCGGCCCCAGATACAAAAAGTCGCTGAACATAGATTGGTAATCTGTCCATTCAACATCGTCTCCGTATTTTTTTGCTATCAGCATCCACCCGTTTACCTTGGCATCGGCATTATCAACAATGTTTAGGATAACGGCTTCCCGCGTCTTGGGTCTGACAGCTGCGCCGTATTCGGGTTCTCCCTGGTGGCTTAATATTAAATGCGAAAGATGTATTTTCATTTCCTCCGGGAAGCCTTTCACCGAGTCGGCAGCCTTCGCCACGATTTGATCGCCAATAACTATGTGGCCCTTCAAGCGACCTTCAGTTGAATAGTCGATGCGATTACCGTAGTTAAATTCGCGAATTTTACCAATATCGTGAAGAAGGGCCCCGGCTATCAGAAGGGATCTATTTAAGCCAGGATAATGATCGCACATCAACAGTGCCAGCTGCGCTACCGAGACCGAGTGCTCCAGAAGCCCACCCAAATATGAGTGGTGATAATTCTTGGCGGCCGGAGCGAGGCAAAAAGATTCCAGCATCTGTGAATCGTTAAATATCTTGTCAAGTAACTTCTTGATGTGGGGGTCGTCGACTTTTTCTCTAATACTATTCAGCTCTTCCTTTAGCTGACCAACGTCCCGGTCGGTCACAGGCAAAAAGTCTCGAATATCTAGATCATCCGGACCGATTTTGCGAACTTGATTTAGAACCGTTTCAACACGTTTCGAATACCTGTTAACCGCTGCTTTGCCGCTAACATCGGCGAAATCACCAGCCTTCAGGTCCCGGCAGTCGGGATTCTTTTCCATCGTCTCTTCCCACATCACTGACTCTATCTGACCCGTCTTATCGCCAAGAACCAGTTTGAGGTAAGCTTTATTTGCCTTTGTAAACCGTTGATGAGCAGAATCAATTAGAAATACGCCTTCAACGGCCGCACCTTCTTTGATATCTTCAACGAACGTTTTCTTCACTATAGACCACCATGTTTGCTCAACTTTTAAGGATATAGCATGCGCCCAAGGCCTACAAGAATCTCTTCTTGAATTCTCGAACCTGCCGCGCGTAACCAAGGATAATAATCGTCATCCCTTGTCTTATTTCCAAATCGGGCCCCGGATTAGTTAGCAAGCTGCTGTCTGTTAGAGAAACAGCTATTACCGTACAATCTGTTAAAGTTCGCACTCGCAACTTCCCGAGCTTCTTGTTGACCAGTTTTTTCTCAACAGGAATACTGATGACTTTGAGGCCCTCCGCCAGCGTCGTCACGTGATCGCCAACTAACATACCAGCGAGCATTTGCGCCGCAATCGTCGACAGTGAGAAGACAAAGTCGGCGCCCGCCCGATAAAGCTGATCGGCCGATTCCCGAGAATTAGCCCTTGCCAATATATGAATGTCGGGATTAATTTTTCTCGCGACCAGCGTGCTAAAGATATTATCGCGATCAATATGGCTGGCGGCAAAAAAGGAGGCTGCTTTCTCAATATTGGCCAAACGCATAATTTTTTCGTCGGTAGCGTCGCCCTGTATATAGTCACCGCTTTTTTTTCGCGAATCAATAATTGTACTGGCGACATCCTGAGCGTCGAGAACTTCCTTGATGGCCCGGCCAACATCGCCGTAGCCCGCAATCACGCAATGACGTTGCTCGGTAATTTCCGGCACTTCGATGGTGCGGGTAAGTTCCTGCAGTTTAAGTAACTCTTCTCGTCGACCAACCGCAATCAGTACATTCTCTGCTGATATCATGCTCACCGGTCCCGGCTCTAACTCTAGATTTCCCCGGTGCCAAATACCGACTAGCGTGGCGCCGCTCCGCTCCGGAATCGATGCTTCGCGCAATGTTAAACCATCAAAGGGAGACCCCGGAAAAATCGGTAATTCAATAATGAACCATTCGGAAACCAATTCACCGGCGCCAAAAAGCTCGTCGCGCCAAGAAGCAGTAGCCTTCTCTGCCAGATGTGCGCCAAGAATCTTTTTCGGCGAGAGAACGTGAGCAGCTCCGGCATATCTAAAGTAATGTGCGTGGCTTATATCATCAATGACCGCGAAAACCTCAGCCTCACTTATCCCGGTGGCCGCCAAAACAATTTCCACATTATCCTCTTCATCTTCGCGATTCGCGATGATATACCGGGCCTTCTTAGCCCCGGCTAGATTCAACCCTTTTTCATCAGTAGGATCGCCGAGTATCGCCGGTATCCCCTTCTGCTGAAGATCGCGGATAGTCTCAATGTCATCATCTATAACCATAAATGCGAGCGGTCCGGATTTTAAATCATCTATAAGTGACTCAACCACTTTACTGTAGCCACAAATAATAATGTGGTCGTTCATGTCGGAGTAGTATGTTTCTGGTACCCCTCGGATACGTCGCTCAAGAGCGGGTATTATCGCCACAGGAAAAGCAGCAAAGAAAAAGGCTAAGCCTGAGACCTGAATAAGAACTGAGAGAACCTGGATCGGCGCAGCCGAATAGACAAGTTCAGGTGAGACTTCCCCGGTCGTCGTCAACCTGTTAATCGTCCAATAGACAGCCTCCCAGGCCGAGACATCCTGGCTCTCGTATGCGGACATGAGCAGATAAAATAATGTTGCATAGGCAAATACAACACCGAATAAAATTCCCAGGAAGAAGCGGATAATATATCGTTGACGCATAATCTGAACCCAGCTAATTATTTTCAAAATGTTGGCGCAACTCTCTCAAGGCGCTCCCCCGATGACTGAGCTTGTTTTTTTCTGCAGGACTTAACTCCGCCATAGTGCGACCGTACCCATTAGGAATAAAAATTGGATCATAACCAAAGCCAAAAGTCCCTCGGGGCGATGTCGCGATTGTCCCCTGACACTGGCCGACTGCAGATATGGTGCGCCCGTCAGGCCAGTACAGAACCACAACTGACAAAAACCTGGCGACCCGAGACCGCTCGCCCCGGAGTGAAGCCTTGTTAAGATCATCCAAGAGTTTAGAGATGTTTTCCTCGTCTGTCGCTTTCGGCCCGGCAAACCGGGCAGATTTTATACCAGGCCTGTTTTCGAGAACCTCGACCTCTAAGCCTGAGTCGTCCGCGAGAGCAGGTTCGCAGAAGAATTGAGCAAGTGCCCGCGCTTTAAGAGTCGCGTTTTCTAAAAATGTCTGGCCATCTTCAACCACTTCCGGCCATTCCGGCTGATCTTCGATAGTCACCCACTCCACGCTCGAAAAATCTAAGATATCTTTTATCTCGCTAATCTTTCCTCGATTTGAAGTAGCCAGAACGATCTTCATTAGTCTGCTTGAAGCAGAGCCCGACGCTGGTCCTCTATTAGTCGCGCTGTGCCCGCCGTGGCTAAATCAAGCATTTCGTCAAGAGCTTCTCTGGAGAAGGAGGCCTTCTCGGCTGTCCCTTGAATTTCGACAATTTCCCCCGCTGCGTTCATGACTACATTCATATCAACATCGGCCGCGGAATCTTCCGAATAACATAGATCAAGACAAGGCTGACCATCGATGATCCCCACACTTATGGCCGCCATAAAATCAGATAGCGGTATTTCTTCGATTATTTTCTTTTCTTTCATAAACTTAAGCGCATCGTAAAGCGCGACATAAGCGCCAGTAACAGCAGCAGTTCTAGTGCCGCCGTCGGCCACAATAACATCGCAGTCGAGAATAATTGATGTCTCTCCTCCAAGCGCATCTAAATCGATGACCGATCTCAAGGACCGCCCAATCAGCCGTTGTATCTCGCTCGTTCTTCCCTTTGGTCGTCCTTGCTTAACCTCTCTTCCGGTCCGCACCGTTGTGGACCGCGGCAACATGGAGTATTCTGCCGTTACCCATCCACGGCCCGTACCTCTGAGCCACGCCGGAACCTTTTGCTCAACTGTCGCCGCGCAAATAACTTTGGTTTCGCCAATCTGAAAAAGGACAGATCCTTCCGCGTTTGGCAGATAATTGCGTACTATCTCAACTGGGCGCAATTGATCAAAAGCCCGACCATCAGTTCTTTCCACTCGTTCCTCCGTTTGTTAAAATAGCTAAGTTGTTTTGCGCTTATTTAGACCGCGACTATCAAGCCCTCGTCGGCCAAATCTATCTTACCATTAAACTCTAACTTGACCTCGTCAAGGATGCGGCGGCGATCAAAGTGCGGCCAGAGGTGGGTTAAGACCAAATGCTCGACATTTGCCTCGGCCGCCAGCTTTCCAACCTCCGTTGTGGTCATGTGTGCGACAGGTTTACCGGCTTGATCGGCTGTTAGGGTAGCTTCCGCCAGAAGCAGATCAACCCTGGCTGCAATTTTCTTAAGTCTTTCATCGTACGCGGTGTCGGATGTATAGAAGAGACTTTTTCCCTGTGCTCTGGCTTCTATGCCAAAGGTCGGCTTTAAGTGAGAGACCTCGTGACTTATTAATTCAATATCCCCTATCCTTATTGGCGATGCCCCACCAAGATCTTTGAAACTGAAAATCTTGCTGAACTTCGCCGGATCAGGTTCATTAAACAAACGCTGAATATATTCATAAGCGCCGGATGGAGCATAAACCGCCAGTGGTAGCTTGCCCTGAGCGCAAAACTCCAAGAAATATCGATAGGGATAAATATCCAGGAAATGATCAGGATGAAGATGGGTAATGATTAGAGCGTCGAGGTCCTCCGGCGCCAACCATTCGTACAAGCGGCTTAAGACTCCCGTGCCCATATCAATTAAGACCTTTGTCTCGCCGTGGCGCACCAAATACCCGTTGCAAGCGCCACCTGCTCTTGGGAAAGTCCCGGAGGCGCCAACTACAACTACCTCCATAAAATCACCGAGACCTCACACCTCTTTTCCGACGCCCGGCCTGATTAGAATTCGCGAATTCAAGATCAAGAGAAGGAGAGGCAAGCCAAGCCCGTAGATGACAATTATTTCACCCACGGATACAGTGGCGATCAAAAAAAACAGGGCTTCGGGCACGGGCACAGCTACCAAGTATTTCAGCATAACCGCAACCCCAATGCCGTTGATGAGAACCGGTGGGATAAGCGCGAAATATGGATTTCGTATCCGCCATGTTAACCAGGCCGCAATCAGCGTCAGGCTCGAACCGAAGACAACGTCGATCAAACCAAATGGTCCATAAAAATTGGCCGCGGCTGCTCCCAACCATAAACCGGGAATGGCCGCTGGCTCGAAATAAGCCAGGACAGTCAGAACTTCTGACACCCTGAACTGAAGTGGCCCGTAAGATATAGCGTTAAGGCCCGGAGCAACCGTTAAAACAAAATATAATCCGGCTATCAAGCCGCCCCGGCTAAGATACAGTGCGATGACGAGCCCTGTTCCCCAGGTCAACTAATTCTACCTCGGTGATCTTTCGACCGAGGAACCGGCTGCCTAACAACATAAAACCATTTGGATCGAGCGTGGTTACAAAAGTATATTCAGGTAATTCCATGCTTTCCCTCAACTGTCCCCGTCTGTTTAAGACGGTCTGAACCTCCCGGGCTGTTTCTTCCGCCGAGCTTATCAGTGCAATATCATTACCGCTGGCCTTGGCAAGCTAACCCTTTAGGAGAGGATAATGTGTACACCCCAAAATCAAGCTGTCAATTTCAACCCTGAGCAGCGGCGTTAAGTAAGTCTTAGCAAGATTATATGTCTTCGGCCGCAAAAAATTAGCGTCTGATATCATGCCTTTTTCCACTATCTCCACAAACTTTGGACAATGGGCTGAATAGACAGTTACTCCGGCATCTAATGCTCTTATAGCTTTCGAATAAGCACCGCTATTAATTGTACCCACAGTCCCGATGACGCCAACACGACGATCTCGAGTTGCCTGGACAGCACCGCGTGCGCTCGGTTCGATAACACCGACTACGGGGACGTCAAAATGTGCTTGAGCTTCGATCAGCCCCGCTGCTGTTGCAGTGTTGCAAGCAACTACAACCAGTTTAACCTCGCGCTCGACCAGGTAATTTATTATCTCAAAAACAAATCCCCTGACTTCCTCAAGAGGCCGGGGACCATAAGGCACGCGGGCGGTGTCTCCAAAATATATTAGGTTTTCATACGGCAACTGCTTAATTATCTCTTGCATAACCGTTAAGCCGCCGACGCCTGAATCAAATATCCCAACCGGGTTGTCCAAGACCCCTCCTGACCGCAACCCTATCAAAAACGTATCTTAAGCTTAGTGCCTATCGCTGAGAGCTTCCGCGCCTGACAAGATGAACAATACTATCGCCGCGACTCATGATTGGCTCTTTTCTAATATATATCACATGTCCGTCACCGGGGGCGACTATTTCGATCGGCTCTCCAAAAAGCGGCTCTATCTCACCTATGCGTTGGCCCGTCTCGACTTGCTCGCCTAAAGAGACATCTAACGTGACAAAACCGCCTTCAGGTGCAACCAGTAATTTTTTCTCTGTGAACAACTTCTGGTTATCTAAAGTTTCAGTATCTTCCGGTATTAAATCGACACCTCTAAAGAAATTCAACAAACTGTCAACCATACGCTCGCAGGCCTCATAGTCAATATCCAAAGATTGACCTACCTGCAGCGAGAAGGCCGGAATGCTATGCCTCTCTGATGCCCCAATTAAAGTTCCGTGATCGCGTTGGACCAGGACGACCGATCCGGTATTGAAATAAGACGCGACCTCAAACCTTCCCTGTTCAACAACGCCTACATTTGGTAGATAAGATCCCGGACCGCCACTATGAATATCAACGACAAAGTTAGATTTGCCAAAAATCTCTTCAAACAGCATTGACCCTGCCAAGGAGGTTGGATGACGCTCACCACCCACATCGTAGCTTCTATTCATGTCGATCTGATCAAGCACGCTAACCCGTGATTTTTGAAGAAATGAGAACGGATTAGCCAGCGGCAAAATTACCAGTGTTCCTGTGAGGTCTTGGAGCTCTATCTCCTCGAATAAGCGATGGGCAATAAAGATACCGTTCCATTCATCACCATGTTGTCCGGCTACAACAGTTACTACCGGGCCTTGCTTTTTGCCGGCGATAATCGCCGCGCGCGTAGTCCAGCTAGACCCATCTTGTAAGTCGAAAAGGTGAAGACGCACGACCTCTTTGGCACGCCGCCAGCTAAGAATATTCAGCTTTTTAATATCTATATTTTGTTCGCGCATTACCCTTTTATCTCGTCACTTACTACTTTAACTACGACATAACGACGACGGGGTCCATCAAATTCGCAAAGGTACACCCCTTGCCAGGTACCAAGAACCAAAGCGCTATCGTCAACAAACAAACTCTCAGAAAAACCGACGAGGCTAGCTTTTACATGAGCGTCCGAGTTGCCTTCATTATGATGGTAGTCTTTTGAAAATGGAACTATCCTGGTCAGCTGTTCTATGATATCAACGCGTACATCGGGATCTGCGTTTTCGTTTATTGTCAGCCCGGCGGTTGTGTGAAGGACTTGGATCAGGCAAAGACCGTTCCGCACACCCGACCCGCTCACAATATCCTCAACTTGAGAAGTAATGTCCACCATTTGGTTTCGACTCGATGTCTCCACCAAGAAGCGCTTAATCAATTGTTCCTCCAGCTCAACCAGAGTCAATTTTTTGCAAGAAAGAAGCCCGAGCTAGCGTTAACCTACAGTGTCTGACCCTAAGGTAAAAACCTTCTGCATCCTGTCGACAATTCTTATGTAGTTCAAGTGAACTGCAATCGAACCATCGAACTCCGGATGGGCCATGTAAGTAGAGAAGGTTCAGTTTCCCTTTAGGCCAACGGCTTAGCCGAGCTTACCTCTCTTTTATACCTCTCACAATTATATTGTACCAAATTTAGAGAGGGAAAGACATAGGAAATTGCTTAGACAGATGGGGTTGATGGTGATATATTTAATAGCTTGAGGAGGTTATTGTTATGCGTGAAAAAGTCGAAGAAGTACTAGAACAAATTCGACCTCATCTCCAAGCAGATGGCGGAGATGTCGAGTTGGTAGATATTAAAGATGGCATCGTCACGGTCAGGCTTACCGGGGCTTGTAACGGTTGCCCGATGTCGCAGATGACATTAAAAAATGGCGTCGAGCGGGTTCTAAAAGAGAACATTCCTGAGGTTAAAAGCGTCGAATCAGCCATAGCCTAAGGGGCCATTGCTGGATTTTAAATGGTGGAAGCTACGCGTAGCGCGGTTCGCAACGCGTGCCCGACATTTCCCGGCTCTTCGGCGTCGCCGATCAAGTGCACGTTCTTAACCGCACCCTGCAAATCGTGGTAGAGTTCTCGTCTTGAATTCATACCGACTGCATATATGACGGTATCAGCGTCTATTGTCTTCTTCTGTCCACCTTGTCTCGTGGCCATTACTGTATTTGCGGAAATCGCACTAGCACCATGATCAGTCAACAAGACAACCCCTTTTTCCGTCAATCGCCCTAGAAGCTCTGTCCTAGGTAGCGATTTCATCCGCGGTAAAAGCTCGCTTAGCATCTCGATAACCACAACCTGGCTACCGCTGTCGACCGCGGATTCAGCGACCTCACACCCAACTTCACCGCCTCCGATAACTACCACATTCCTGCCAGGCTTCACGCGCTTCTCCAAGTATTCTTGCGCTTGAAAGACGTACTCTTGATCAATTCCCGGCATGACCGGGATCCTCGATTCTGAGCCGGTGGCAAGTATTACAGAATCAGGTTTGGCATCGATAATTTCTGCTGCTGAAACAGGATGATTCAGGCTAACCTTAACGCTTGATTTATCGAGCTGAACCTCTAGCCAACGCAACACTTCGCTGACCTCCCCTTTGTAGGGAGTCAACGCAGCCAAACGAAACTGGCCGCCTAGATGGCCGTGCTTTTCGAACAAACTTACTGCATGCCCGCGCTCAGCCGCCGTCAGCGCCGCTTGCATGCCGGCGGGCCCGCCCCCGATCACCCAAACGTTTTCGGAATCTACCGCTTTTGTAATTCTTATCTCGTCTTCAAGTCCGGCCATGGGATTATTTACGCACGCGCGCCCGAGCCCCTTGACTCCTTTGTCGGCGCAATCTTCCAGACAATATATGCATCCCCTGATGTCCTCGACCTGTCCGGCTTGCGCCTTGTTTGGTAGCTCAGGATCGGCTATAAGTGCTCGTGTCATAGCTACTAAGTCAGCGCTACGTTTTTCAAGGACCCGCTCAGCCAGTTCCGGTATGCTTATCTTTCCCATTGCGATGACCGGTATGCTGACCGCTGATTTTATCGCCTTGGCATACGGCACCGAAACTCCGGCCGGAAGAGAATGAGAAGGTATCGAGTGTTTTTTTGTCTTCTTGTTACCGACAGTAACCAGGATTGAATCCGCCCCGACACGCTCAAGGCTCTCAGCGACTGTCTTCGCCTCTTCCAAATCAAAACCTCCGGAAATCAACTCGTCAACGACTAGCTTAATTTGCACGGGGAAATTGTCGCCGCCGGTTTTTCTTATCTCCAAAACAATCTCAAGTAAAAGACGAGATCTATTCTCTAGCGAGCCGCCATAGCTATCAGTTCGTTTATTTGACAGCGGTGATAAGAATTGGGCTACGATATCGCCCCAGCTCGCTTGAACCTCCACACCGTCGTAGCCAATCTCTTTGGCCCGCGCCGCGCCCGTCCCGAATATCTTCGACAGACCTTTGACGCGATCTTCATCGCCGGCCGAAATCAGGGGAAGCATCCAACGCCCTTTTTTCTCAATAGCGCCGGACGTACCCTCAGACACTATTGGGCCGGCGGGATAATTCAGATGCATAAAAGCAAGCGCGCCCTCACTTTTTACAGCGCTGATCAATCGCTTGAGGCCAGCCACATGGTCTTCAGTATCCATCCGCAGCTCAACGGCCCCCTTGTAGGCGGCCGGGTAATCAAGGCACCCGCCGTCAAGCACAATCATGGCCGCTCCACCCTTAGCCCGAGCTCGGAAGAATTCAATAAGCCGGTCGTTTACCTGGCTATCCGTCGTATACTTTGTTGGATAAAGAGACATAATCAGCCGGTTACGTAATTGAAGGTGGCCGATTCGCGTGGGGCTGAATAGTTTTGGAAACGTTTTCTTCACCTAACCCGCTAATTCCGGGGTTATCTTGAAATCAACTTCTTTCTCAAGCGCGCGGGCCGCGCTGAGCATCGTCGACTCATCAAAGTGCTTCCCCATTATCTGAAGGCCGACCGGCAAACCCCGGGAAAGCCCAACAGGTATTGAAATCGCTGGTATACCAGCAAGGTTGCTTGGAATAGTGCAGACGTCCGAGAGATACATCTGTAGCGGATCGTCTGTCTTGGCGCCAATTTCAAATGCGGTTGTCGGTGTTGTCGGAGAAATCAAAAGATCAAATTTCTCAAAGGCGTCTGCAAACTCCTTAATAATCAAGGTGCGAACTTTTTGCGCTTGACCGTAGTAGGCATCATAATAACCGGCGCTGAGGGCATATGTGCCCAGCATAATCCGGCGCTTTACCTCAGACCCAAACCCCTCGGCTCGCGTCTTTTTGTATGAATCGATCATCCCCGCCGCATCTTTTGCCCGGTGCCCGTAGCGAACGCCGTCAAATCTCGACAGATTCGAGCTCGCCTCAGCAGGCGCGATTATATAGTAAGCCGGCAGCGCATATTCAAAAGTCGGCAGGCTTGTCTCTGCTACCTCGCCACCCAAGGACTCAATAAGTTTGATCGTATCTTGAATGGAATCTCGAATCTCGTCTTGGCAGCCCTCGCCAAAAAGCTCTTTTGGTATTCCAAACTTAAGCCCCTTTATCCCGTTCTTAAGGCTATCCAAATAGTTTGGCGGTTGGTAATCAAGCGACGTTGAATCGGAAGTGTCGTGACCACAAATAGCCTGGAGCATTATCGCCGCGTCTGTAACAGACTTCGTCAGCGGCCCTATTTGATCAAGGGACGAAGCGAAAGCGACCAGTCCGTATCTTGAGACTAAGCCATAGGTTGGCTTCAACCCGACCACACCGCAGAAAGACGCGGGTTGTCTAATTGACCCACCAGTATCGGAACCAATCGCCCCGATAGCTTCATCGGCGGCGACCGAAGCCGCGGATCCTCCGCTTGAGCCACCCGGGACACGTTTTAAGTCCCATGGGTTCCCCGTCACTTGTTTTTCTGAGTTTTCTGTTGACGAGCCCATGGCAAACTCATCGAGATTGGTCTTGCCGATAACAACGGCGCCCTCGCCCTTTAACGCCGTAATAACTGTAGCGTCATAGGGAGGAACAAAGCCATTTAGTATTTTGGAAGCGCAGGTAGTTGGTACGCCATGAGTGCAAATATTATCCTTAACAGCGACCGGTACACCTAAAAGAATTGGACCGTCTTTCTCTGTCGCCAAGCGTTTATCAGCCTCTTTTGCTTGTGCCAAAGCCCCTTCTTTATCAACAAAAAGAAAGGCTTTGACTTGGCCGTCAATTTTTTCTATCCGATCAAGGATTGATTTGGTCAACTCGACCGACGTTATTTCTTTCGCTCTTAACTTGGCCGACGCTTGCTCAATGTTTAGCTTGTATAAATCCATACTTAGACTTTGCTCAAACTAAATCTTGGGGACTCCAAAAGAGTCGTCCTCTCTATCAGGCGCGTTCGCGAGCGCTTCTTCAACATCCAATTCTTTACCAACTTTGTCTTGCCGAAAGACATTTACAACCGGAAGAGCATGGGCTGTGGGCTCAACATCTTTGGTGTCGAGTTCCTCTATTTTCCCGGCATGCTCTAGAATTTGACCAAGCTGTCTGGCAAACAGTTCTTTTTCAGTCTCACTTAGCTCGAGGCGCGCTAAAAGCGCTATGTGTTCAACTTCTTCTTTTGAAATAGACATGGAGAGAATATACCAAGTCCGCCCCGACTTGGGCAAGCGGTATGACAGCGACAAACAAAAACGGTTTACGATTTATGACAGATATCTATACACGGTAGTTTAGAAACCGACCTTCGGCGCGGGCGCGGTCAGAATAATTGATGAGCCCTCAGATTCACCTTTGTCGTTCCGAAACCTGCGAGCGTCTATTAGAAAACTGACGTCTTCCAATTCACTCTTAATAATGGCGATATTTTGAGCGACGTCGAGGGTTGGGCCGCTCATATTCCACTTTTGCTCGAGCATTGTGTCGTAATACCAGGCAAATATTTTGTCTGCTGAATCCCC
>JAUVQD010000166.1 GCA_030598355.1 Actinomycetes bacterium | reverse complement strand
GAGATAGTTAACGCCCAGAGAATTGTGGCATGGATTGCATTAAGAAAGTTGGGGTATTGTCAAACTGATATGGCCCGCTACCTGGGGGTTACCACATTCTGTATTTTCGGTCAGATCCACCCGGAAAAAGGCCTAAGGTAACGGTGGATATAAAATAGTTTTGCACTTTCTGCACCAACGTCCCGGATTGCAACTCCAATAATACAGCAATTATAATTGCATTCCATTGAAATGATTATCATGGTATAGATTCAGTCGGAAAATAAAAACCCGGTGATATTAATGCAACAAAATCAAGAACATAAAAATTCAGAGCACCCTTTTCTACGCTCCTGATGATCCAATTAAAGACAGCAACGGTCACACCGCCACCAAGAAAAAAAGCTGTATACATAATAGCCCACACCGCTAATAATTTAATTCTAAATTGAAATTTCAAATTAGAATTATTTGGAGATCAAACTAATTATTTATTGACATAGCAATTAGCTAGGAGTTAGTGATATCATATGCAGAGGCGTTCAGCAAGATCATCACTGAACTAAAAATGATACATCTAATGCCTTCTAACTACTCAGAATAGCATAAATTTTTAGGAGGAGATCTATGAACCGTTATAAAGCAAACTTACCTTGTGTTGGTATCGCCTCTTTTATCAAATCCCCTATTTGCGAGGATCTAGATCAAGTTGACTCAGATGTAGCTTTCCTTGGAATTCCTTATGATGGCGGAATAGGCTTCCGACCGGGTTGTCGATTCGGACCACGGGACATCCGCAACTATTCCACGCGGTATAGTGCCTGGGGGGCGATGAAAGGATCGGGATATTGGGACATCAATAGGGATAAGCGCTACTTGCGAGATGTTCGCATCGTCGATTGCGGTGATGTTGACATCTTATACTATGAGCAGGAAAAAAATTTTCAGAATATAACGGGATGCGTCCGTACCATCTTGAACCGTGGATGCCTGCCTGTGTTAGCAGGGGGAGATCACTCTGTGACGTATCCTATTGTAAAGGCTTTTGAAGACTTTACCCCACTCGCCGTTGTCCATTTTGACGCTCATTTAGACTGGATTGATGAAGTAGAGGGAGTCCGTTTTGCTAACGGCAGTCCTATGCGTCGGGTAGCGGAACTTTCCTTTGTAGAGCAAACATCGCATCTTGGTATCCGCTGTATACGCTCTCGTGAGGGAGATTACAGAGATGCTGTGTCCCAAGGCAGTGTGATCATTACTCGTGATCAGATACGCCGTGAAGGAATTGTGTCTACCCTTAACTCAATACCTTCTGCAAAGTATATTTATGTATCCATTGATATTGATGCGTTGGATCCGTCAATAGCTCCAGGAACGGGATCTCCTACAGTCGATGGTCTCCTCTATCATGAGCTGCGCGAACTACTGCAGGGCGTGGTGAGTAAAGGCAAAGTCGTAGGTTTCGACATCGTGGAGGTCAATCCACAAATAGATACAACGGGGCAAACATCTTTATTAGCGACAACGGCTATCATAGAGTTTCTGGGAGCGATTTTTGACCAGCCACGCTAATTCGGACTGAAAATGGAAGGATCCGCAACTATCAATAACCGTTTAACTAAAGGAGGGCTGCTATGAAAAAATTTAATATTGGATTTGTCGTTTTGTTAGCTATCTTTTTAGGCTTTTCGGTTTGCGTCCAAGCCGCCGGGCACTTGAAGATAGCTGTTACCTCCAACCTTAACACCCTTGACCCACATAAGTCTAAGATCGGCGATGAGTATTTATATATGTTTGCGGTTTTTAATGGCTTGACGTTTATCGATCGGGACTTGTTAACTAAGCCTGATTTGGCCGAGCGCTGGGAGAACAGCAAAGATCTTAAGACATGGACGTTCTACCTAAAAAAGGGAGTCAAGTTTCACCACGGTCGAGAGTTTGAAGCGGAGGACGTCGCTTTTAGCATTAGGCGCATAATGGACAAAGAGACAGGATCAAAAGCTCGGGTAAACTTCATGATTGTCGACAAAGTTGAGGTCGTTGATAAGTACACCGTCCGTTTCAAATTAAAGATGCCTTACGCTGGTTTCGCTGATATTTTTGGAGAACGACAAGCTAGAATTCTCCCCCGTGACCGTGTCGATACTTTAACGACTCATCCAATCGGCACTGGTCCATTCAAATTCGAGTCGTTCAAACCGGGAGTCAAAGTGGAGATGGTCAAAAACACTGAATACTTCGAAGATGGGCTTCCCTTGGCAGACAGGGTGACGCTGCAAATAATCCCAGAGAGCGCGGCTAGGGTCACGGCTCTCGAGTCAGGTGAGATTAATGTAGTTTGGCACTTACCTTTAGAGACTATTGACCGCCTAAAGAAGAATCCGGACATCGTGGTCGACGAAGTGCCGACATCTAGTTGGGATGGCATTATTATGAATAATAAGAAGCCTCCTTTCGACAAATTGAAGGTGAGACAGGCCGTTCATTTAGCCATTGATAAGCCCCAAATGGTCGAAATTGTCGTGTTTGGTCACGGCACACCTACGCACAGTCCTATATCTCCAAGTCACCTGTTCTTCAATAAGAACATCCCCTTTAAAACCGATCTAGCAAAGGCGAAGGAGCTTTTGGCCGAAGCAGGATATCCTAACGGTTTCAAGATCAAATTGTTCGTCCCAGAGGGCCGCCCAGCTCGTGTACGCCTCGGTGTTACAGTTCGTGAAATGCTAAAACCGCTGGGCATAAAAGTTGACATTCAGCGTGTACCCTGGGACAAATTCATTTCTGAGATAGAGGGCAAAGCGACTTTCCACACTGACGGTTTCTACAGCCGACCTACTATCGATACATCTCTTTATCCTTGGTACCACAGTTCAGGCTCATGGAATGATGACACTTGGAATACTAGTAACCCCAAGGTGGATAAACTACTCGATTTAGCTCGTCAGACTGAGACTGAGGAGGAACGAAGGAAGATTTACATGGAGTTTCAGGAGTTAGTAGTCCAGGAACCGCCTGGCATAATTCCATTCGTCATAAACCATGTGAATGCCTATAGAAAGGAAGTCAAAGGACTGCACTCCAGTCCGATGATGAACTTTGATCTTAGAAGAGTTAGTATTGCCGAGTGAGTAAATTGGCTTTACAAACATCAATCAGAAAGCAGGCCGATTAAATCAGTCGGCCTGCTTTTGGGTTTCCAATGCTAGTTTATGTTCTAAAACGGCTAACTTACATATGCGTTATGGTGGGGGTAATGTCAGTCCTCATTTTCGCTATTACGCAGGCTTTGCCGGGCAATGTGGCCCAGATGATCTTGGGTCAATTTGCAAGTGAGGATTCAATTCAAGCACTCGAAGTTAAGCTAGGGCTGAATGATCCCTTACCTGTACAATACTGGCGCTGGGCGTCTTCTATGTTAAGGGGCGATCTGGGGGATTCCCTAATTATGGAGCGCCCGATAGCTCCACTGCTTGGAGAGGCATTACAACGCTCGGCGATATTGGCCTTCAATTCCCTATTTTTTGTAACCATAATTGGAATAGGCTTGGGTGTCATCGCTGCCATAAAAGAGAATAAGGCAACGGACCATGCAGTTTCCATATTCGCCTATTTAGGAATATCCGTGCCTGAGTTCTTCTGGGGCATTGTATTTATGTTGTTTTTTGCTCGTTATCTTCATTTGCTTCCCTCTTTTGGTTATGTTCCTTTTAAAGATGGCTTTTGGAATTGGTTCTCGCGCCTGATACTTCCAACGGCAACCCTGACTTTTACACTGATTGCTCACGTATCGCGTTTGACGCGCTCGAGCATGTTAGAGACTCTCAGAAGCCAGTATGTGAGGGCTGCTCGGGCTAAGGGACTACCCGAGCGCGTGGTGATCATTCGTCACGCACTCAGAAACGCCCTGCTTCCTTCGATTACCGTTTTGGCCATCGATATAGGCTGGCTCTTTGGAGGTATTATCGTAGTCGAGACTGTCTTTGCTTTTCCAGGTATGGGCCG
>JAUVQD010000106.1 GCA_030598355.1 Actinomycetes bacterium | reverse complement strand
GGCAGCTAAACTCGAGGGCAGCAAGGCGTATGCCAAAGAGATAATGATCGCCGCCGGAGTTCCGACCGGCGCGGCGCTGGAATTCACTGACTACCAAGAGGCTGAGGCTGCTATCGCTGATTGGAAAGCTCCTTATGTAATAAAAGCCGATGGCCTAGCCGCGGGCAAGGGAGTGATAATTACCGAGGACGAGACGGAGGCCCGGCAAGCCCTAAAAGATTGTCTGATTGACCAACGATTTGGGGAGGCCGGTCAAAAAGTACTCGTCGAGGAGTTTCTGTCGGGTCCGGAGGTGTCGGTCTTAGCCTTTGTTGATGGCGAGACTGTTCACGTTATGCCGCCGGCCCAAGATCACAAACGCGTTGGAGAAGGCGACACAGGTCCAAACACAGGCGGTATGGGCGCATATGCCCCTGCCCCTTTTCTCGACAAAAACGGGTGTGAAAGAGCGGTTGCTGATATAATAAAGCCGACCGTCAAAGCATTGGCGGCTCGGGGGGTCGGCTATAGAGGAATCCTATACGCCGGTTTGATATTAACTAAAAACGGGCCGAAAGTGCTTGAGTTTAACGTTAGGTTTGGCGATCCGGAGACACAAGCTCTTTTGCCTTTACTCGAAAGCGACTTGGCTGAAGTAATGTTGGCTTGCGCTCAAGGCAGGCTGGCGGATATCGAGATCATGTGGTCGCAAAAGAAATGTTTGAGCGTGGTAATTGCCTCCGAGGGTTATCCGCAGTCACCGATTACCGGTCGTCCGATTACCGGTTTGGAGACAGCGGCTGAGATGGATGTGGAAATTTTTCACGCCGGCACTAAACTGAAAGACAACCAACTGATTACCAGCGGCGGTCGAGTTCTAAATGTCAGTGCCGTCGCAGATTCTTTTACCGAGGCCAGAGATCGGGTCTACCGGGCCTTAGGTCAGATCAACGTTCCTGGCGGGCACTTTCGCCGTGATATTGGAAAGCATCTAAACTAGATCAACTGACGATAAAATAGAGATTTTTAAAGGAGCATAAATTATGCTCAAGAAGGAGGGGTAGATGGCTAGACCGCTTGTGTCTGTGTTGATGGGCAGCTCATCTGATTCTGAGGCAATGAAACCTGTCGGGGAAAGTCTGACGTCTTTTGATATCGGATTTGAGGAAAAAGTGATTTCCGCGCACCGGAGCCCGCAAAAACTGCATGACTATATCGAACAGCTGCAATCTCGGCAGATCGAGGTAATAATAGCTGGAGCCGGCAAAGCCGCGCACCTTCCCGGCGTAATTGCTTCTTTAACTATTCTGCCCGTGATAGGAGTGCCGATGCGAACTTCCGATTTGGGAGGAATGGATTCACTGCTCTCAATTGTGCAGATGCCAAGAGGCGTGCCGGTGGCCACGGTGGCTATAGGCGGCGCTGTTAATGCCGCAGTTCTGGCGGCTCAAATATTAGCGCTCAGGCACCCGGCGATCGCCGAGCGTTTGATCGCCTATAAAGCAGAACTTGCCGGCCCATCGGAGACTTCATGATAGAACGCTATACCTTGCCGGCTATGGGCGGTCTTTGGACTGAACAGGCCAAGTATGAAAGATGGTTGGCCGTTGAAATGGCCGCAACCGAAGCCCAGGCCGAGATGGGATACATTCCGGCAGATGTTCCGGAAAAGATTAAAGAAAAAGCTGCTTTCGATGTCAGCCGGATAGAAGAGATTGAGGCTGAAGTCCATCACGACGTTTTGGCGTTTCTAACTAATCTCTCAGAATCAACGGGTCCCGAGGGTCGTTTTGTCCACCACGGCATGACGTCATCGGACGTTGTGGATACAGCTTTATCAATCGGTATGCAGGACGCGGTGGATATTCTAATCAAAGATGTCGAACTTTTGTTGCCGGTCCTGAAGGCACAAGCTATTAAATACAAAGATACGGTGACGATCGGTCGAACGCACGGCATTCACGCTGAGCCGACAACGTTTGGTCTGAAGATATTGCTTTGGTATTTTGAGATGGAGCGCAACCTTGAGAGGCTTAAGGGCGCCCGCCAAATAATTTCAGTCGGAAAGTTTTCCGGCGCGGTCGGCACCTACTCAAATATTGATCCGGAGGTCGAAAGACTGGCTTGCGCTAAACTGGGCCTGTCGCCGTCGCCGGCGTCAAATCAGGTAATTCAGCGGGATCGGCACGCCCAATATATGTCAGCACTGGCAATCGTTGGCGCCACAATTGAAAAAATATCGACGGAAGTTCGCCACCTACAAAGGACAGAGGTCTTAGAGGTAGAAGAACCTTTCGCTGCCGGTCAAAAGGGATCATCAGCTATGCCGCACAAGCGGAATCCGATTATTACCGAAAGGTTAACCGGCATGGCAAGATTAATGCGAGGTTTTGCGACTGCCGCGATCGAAGATGTCGCGCTTTGGCACGAAAGAGACATCTCTCATTCCTCGGTTGAAAGAGTCATGGTCCCCGATGCAACTATTTTGCTCGACTATATGTTGCAAAAACTCACGGGAGTCATAAAGGGTCTGCAGGTTTATCCTGAGAACATGCAAGACAACCTTGATAAAAGCCAGGGATTGGTTTTCTCGCAGCGCGTTCTTCTAACCCTGGTTGGCAAGGGTCTCTCTCGCGAAGAAGCTTATCTTTTAGTTCAGCGCAATGCCATGGAAAGCTGGAAGGAGAAGCGCTCTTTTAAAGACCTGCTACTCAATGACGAGGAGGTCAAGGGGTGCTTATCGGAGAAAGAAATAGACAGTTGTTTTGAAGTCGCCCATTATCTTGAAAATATCGACAAAATATTTGCTAGAGTTGGTAGTTGAGGGTAGACCGCCAAGACGTTATCATAAAGACAATTGATAGGAGGGGAGTATATGGATGAAGATTTTAGTGGCTGTCACGTTCCTTTAATTACGCCCTTTAAAGATGATTTGGCATTGGACGAGCCGGGCTTGCGCCAGTTGGTTAATCACTTTATTGAGGTCGAAGAAGTCGATGGGCTAGTGCCTTGCGGCACGACCGGTGAGTCGCCGACGCTCACAAACGAAGAACACGACCGGGTCATCGAGATAGTCGTTGATGAGACCGCCAAAAGAGTTCCCGTTATCGCCGGAACCGGCTCAAATTCTACCCAAGAAGCCATCCTTCGGACAAAGCACGCCGAATCTGTCGGGGCTGACGCTAGCCTGCAGGTAGCTCCCTATTACAACAAGCCGATGCAAGCGGGAATCATGGCGCATTATGAGGCCATTGCGACCGCTACGAATCTGCCGATCATTATATATAATATTCCTTCAAGGACCGGTCGAAATATTGAACCGAAAACCATAATCGAGCTGGCGAAGATAGACAACATTGTCGGGTTGAAAGACGCGGCTGCTGATCTGAATCAGACAATGGCGATTATCCGGGCGCTGACTTCAAACGGCAAGCCTTTCTATGTTCTCTCCGGTGAAGATCCGATGACCTTGGCAATGGTGTGCCTCGGTGGCCACGGGACAATTTCGGCGGTCGCCAATGTTGTTGGCCGTGAGTTCACTGAGATGTGTCACCTGGCCCGAGCCGGTGAGGTAGAAAAAGCCAGGCGCATTCACTACCGATTGTTGCCGCTTATCAATGCTCTTTTTATTGAAACAAATCCAGTACCGGTAAAGGAAGCCGTTGGGATGATGGGTCTTCCAGCGGGGCCGCCAAGATTACCGCTAGTACCATTAAGAGCAGAGAACCGGGCGTTCCTGGCTGAGGTGCTAAAAGAAGCCGGACGGCTTTCTTGAATAAACCTTCGACCCAGGGAAAAGTTCGAGATATTTTCGACCTGGGCGATAAACTTCTTCTCGTCGCCACCGATCGTATTTCTGCATATGATCTAATTCTGCCCAGTTTAATCCCGGATAAGGGCCGGGTTTTAACTTCGCTTTCAATTTTCTGGTTCGCGCGCACCCAGGGCCTGATTAAGAATCACTTCATTTCGAACAAAGTCAAAGATTTTCCCGACGTCGGTCTTGAGAAAGATTATTTGGCCGGCCGCACGCTGCTAGTAAAAAAAGCCAAGGTTATTCCTTTTGAGTGTGTTGTTCGGGGCTATCTCGCCGGGTCGGCCTGGGCCGAGTATCAAAGCCACGGTACAGTAGCCGGCCAAGTCGCGCCTGAGGGGATGGTTGAATCGCAAAAGTTTCCCGAGGCTCTTTTTACACCTTCAACAAAAGCCACAGATGGGCACGACGAGAATATCACCGTGGCCCAGTTGGAAAATGAAGTCGGCAAAGAGCTGGCTCAGAAGTTGCGACAGGCAAGCCTCAATCTTTATTGCTTCGCCGCGAACTTCGCGCATACCCGAGGAATAATCATCGCCGACACCAAGTTTGAATTCGGGTTTGTAGATGATCAACTGACATTGATAGACGAAGCCCTGACCCCGGATTCATCTCGTTTTTGGCCACTTGACGAATATGGCACCGGGCGGTCGCAACCGAGCTTTGACAAACAATATGTCCGTGATTGGGTGGATGAATCCGGTTGGGATCATAAACCCCCCGCCCCGGAGTTGCCTGATGAGATTATTCAAAAGACCAGCGACAAATATATTGAGGCTTTTCAGAAATTGACCGGCACTGTGTGGCCTTCGGTCGAGGAGGGCCCTTAAGTGGCGGAAGGCCACCGTGTTGAAGTCGCTTTCAAAAACTCTAAGCTAGACGCGCGCGGACCCTCTATTAAGAATCAGATCGAACAAGATCTAAATCTAGAGGTTCTTTCAGTAAAAGTGCGCAATATCTATTACCTCGATAAAGACCTTGGTGAAGAAGAAGCTACGCTTATAGCTCAGGATCTGCTGACTGATCCGGTTTTGCAAGATTTCTCACTTCAAGCCGGCCCGCTATCCGAGGTCGATTGGGTGGTCGAGGTCGGTTATCTTCCGGGTGTTACCGATAATGTCGGGCGGACAACCGCCGACGCCATAGCTGACATGCTTAAGCTTAGGCCAAAGTCAGATTTTGTCAGGACCGCTATGGTCTACTTGATCGAAGGTCAAATAGATAGCGATCAGGCTGAGCATATTTGTCTCGGGCTTCTGGCCAACCCTCTCGTTCACTCCTACGAAGTTTTTGACGCGCCAACTTATGGCCGTGTCCGGTACAGACCACCGCGGCCGCCATCTGCGCATAAACCGGCGGTAAAAACCGTACTCTTGCCAAACGATGACGAGGGTCTCGAACGTCTAAGCCGCGAGGGGTTGCTTTCATTAACAGTCGCGGAGATGCGGGCTATCAAAGACCATTTTCAAGAACCGGCGGTCAAGCGCAAGCGAACCAGTGCCGGGTTGCCTGATCAACCAACTGACATAGAGCTTGAAACGTTGGCCCAAACGTGGTCGGAGCACTGCAAGCACAAAATATTCAATAGCCATATAACCTACACCGAGCCAGGGTCAGAGCCGGTCGTCATAGATGGCCTGTTTGACACCTATATCCGCCGGGCTACAGATAT
>JAUVQD010000116.1 GCA_030598355.1 Actinomycetes bacterium | reverse complement strand
GGTTATCGAGAAACCAAAGACATCCGCGTTCTCTCGGATGCGGTTCGGGTCGACGGATTTTGGGATAACGACGATCTCGTGTTGCATAGCCCAGCGAATAAGTATCTGGGCCGGGGTTTTTGAATACTGCTCCGCGACTTCAACAAGATTGGGGTCGTCGAAACGCTGGCCTCTGGTCAACGGCGTATATGCTTCAACTTGAATGTTTTGGGCGCGACAAAACTCGACAACATCTTGCCGGAGACGGAAGTTGTACGGGTGAAGCTCTATTTGATTGACGGCCGGGGTTACTTTCCCCCAGTCTAGAATTTCTTGGAGGTGTCTGACCATATAATTGCTGACACCGATCGCTTTTACGCGACCTTCGGCCAGCAGGTCTTCCATCGCCCGCCAAGTTTCGTCTCTTAGATTTGCCACGGGCCAGTGGATCAAGTAGAGATCGACATAGTCCAGGCCCAATTGATTTAAGCTTTCATTGAAAGCGTTGATGGTCTCGTCATACCCATGATCACTATTCCAGACCTTTGTCGTTATAAAGATTTGCTCCCGGGGCACCGCACTTTTTCTAATAGTCTGGCCAACAGAGCTTTCATTTCCGTAGATCATGGCGGTATCAATATGCCTGTACCCAAGGTCAAGCGCTGCGGCAACGGCTTTTATCGTTGGTTGACCATCGGGAGTCTGATACGTGCCCAACCCGAGAATAGGTATGTCTGTATTGTTGTTAAGCGGGAGTCTGGTTTTTATGGTTACTGGCATTTTATGCTAAACAATTGTTTGGTCGCTTTCTCACGTTTTCGATTATATCATCAGTGATTTTCATGATTGGGTTTATTAGTGCCTGACTTGGTCATAAACAACACATGATAAAAAATATAGACGCAGTAGACTGGGAAAGTGAAGTTGTAAGCCAAGAGAACCCTGTTGTTGTCGATTTTTGGCATGACCAATGCTCCTGGTGCCTAAAGCTAAGCCCGGTTCTCGGTGAGCTGTCCGAAGAGTACTCGAAAGCCGTCTTTGTAAAACTGAACATCTATACCAGCGATGAAAATGCTCATATCGCAAATGATTTCGGGGTCATGGGGACTCCGACTTTAAAAGTCTTCTGTCACGGCCGCGAGGTTGGTGAGTTTGTTGGTTTCATGCAAAAAGAGCCTCTCGCGAAAGAGCTTGAAAGTCTTCTAAATAGAAGTACGACTTGTATCAAACAAAGCTCAGTTTTTGGTCGCTTTAGCGACTACCTTAAAAACCTCAAAAAAGGCGCGTAAAGAATCAGATTTAGTTTTATCTTCTATTTTTGATAAGATCATATTTTGAGCCAGTAGCATTCGCTTGTCGCTTAAGGCAAAGAAGTGATAAGTGGAGTCTCAAATTGACGGTTTTTGAAGGAGCGCTAAAGCTTGAGTGAAGAAAACCACATAGAGCATCAGGCAAATTGCCCCAAAAAAGGGCATCTCTGGCCTGCGCCGCCGTGCCAGGCGGCATGTCCGGTACAGACAGATGCCAGGCAGTATTTGTCGCTAATTGCTCGAGAGCGCTACCATGAAGCACTTGATGTCATCATGGAAGCAAACCCGCTTCCTTCAGTCATTGGACGAATTTGCGCGCATCCCTGTGAACAAGCTTGCCGTCGGGGTCAAGTTGAAGACCCGATTGCCATTTGTCACTTAAAAAGATTTGTCACAGATAAGCTTGGATATTCTGACGGCAAGGTTAAAGTCGGGCTTGTTCCTCAGACCAAGGAAAAGAGCATAGCGGTTGTCGGGTCAGGGCCTTCAGGGCTAACTGCCGCTCATGATCTGGCGAGGCATGGATATAAGGTGACAATCTACGAGAAAAACGCTAAGCCGGGCGGTATGCTTCGCTACGGCATTCTTGACTTTCGGTTGCCGCCGGCAGTTTTGGACGCAGATATAGAGAACGTTTTGGCAGTGGGAATTGAGCTTAAGACCGGTGTTAATATCGGCAAAGAAGTTGATTTTCAAGATCTTATAAATGACAACGACGCTGTTCTAATTGCCGTTGGTTTGTCTGCCAGCAGAAGCTTGCCCATTGACGGTGTTGATTTGGACGGAGTTCACCTTGCGATACCGGTTCTTGAAGCGATAAACGAGGGTCAATCAGTTGAGCTTGGAAACGATGTCGTGGTGGTCGGCGGTGGAAATGTTGCGGTAGATGTCGCTAGAAGCGTCAGGAGACTTGGCAACAAATCGGTGAAGATGGTGTGTCTGGAGGCTCGCGATGAGATGCCCGCTCACGACTGGGAGATAGAAGATGCTCTAGTTGAGGGAGTCGAGATGCATTGCTCCTGGGGACCAGATAAAATAGTCGGAAAGCACGGGCGTGTTTCCGGTTTGGACTTCAAAGAATGCACATGTGTCTTTGACGAAGACAGGAAGTTTAGCCCGCAGTTTAATGAAGAAAAACGGAACGTTCTCCCCGCAGATACGATTATTTTGGCTATCGGCCAAGCCGGTGAGCTCGGGTTTCTTGAGTACTCGGGGGTAAAAGTGACCGACAGTGGCCGCCTTGAATTTAACCATGAGACGATGCAGACAAGCCACCCAATGGTTTTTGCTACCGGCGAGATCACATCGGGTCCGGGCGCTGCTATTAGAGCTATAGCCGGGGGTCATCGGGCCGCCGCCGCTATTGAAGCATTCTTAGATGAACGCACGCCGGTTTATCAAGAGCCACTAGAAGCACTTGATTCTGTTCCCGAGCATATTGCAGCCAGCATGTATAAAACTCCGCGTCGCAGAATGCCTAAGTTGCCGGATGAAGAAAGATCAACTGATTTTAAGGAAGTCGAGCTTGGATATAGCGAGGAAGATGCCCTGCGTGAAGCTGCGCGGTGTCTTGGGTGCACGGCTGGCGCATTTGTGGACGAATCAAAATGCGCGGCCTGCTTAACGTGTGTTCGGATCTGCCCATACGGCGTGCCGGAAATGGTCGGGGATAAGGCCTATATGAATCCGCAGGCTTGTCAGAGTTGTGGTTTCTGCGCTTCTGAGTGCCCGGCAAAAGCTATAACGGTTGATTTAACGGAAGAACACTTATTGGCTTTACAAATTGGCTTAGATACTCTGGAGGTTGAGGTCGCGCATCTCGGGGCGGGTCCTCGGGTTGGGTTTGTTTGTCAGTTTGGTCATGCGTGGGGGGCGGATCGCACTTTTGACGCGGAGGCGTCAATGCCTGAAAATATCAGGTTTATCCGGGTGCTGTGCCCGGCACGGCTGGAGCCGGCGGATATTTTGAATACTTTTGAAAACGGTGCCGAGCGCGTCTTCGTAACAATTTGCGCCGAAAATTACTGCCACTACAAGACCGGCAATGGTCTAACAGAGCGGCGTCTGGACTACGTTCGTTCTATCCTCGATGGGATCGGTATCGGTGGCGACAAGTTGGTTAGTTATCAAATCGGCCAAGACACAAGTCTTGCGGAGATATTGAAAGAGATGAGCACATGATAGTCGGTTCGCAAAAACCAATTGAGGAAATTATCGCAACGACATGCGACTATAAGCGCTTACTGGTTATCGGTTGTGGCGCTTGCGTCACAGTGTGCTTTGCTGGCGGCGAACGCGAAACAGAAGCGTTGGCCTCGGGTTTGAGGTTAGCGATGAAGCACAAGAAAATTAAAGCAGAGATTGAAGTCGAAATGAATGTGCGTCAATGCGAGTGGGAGTTCATCGAGCCGTTGGCAGATAAAGTTGAGGCGGCGGACGCTGTCTTATCCACTGCTTGCGGTGTCGGCGTGCAATTCTTGGCTGAGCGTTTCCCCGAGAAGCGCATTTTGCCTGCTTTAAATACAAGTTTCATGGGTGGGCCGACAGAACAGGGTGTCTGGTTGGAAAATTGCGGTGGTTGCGGCAATTGCATCTTGGCCTCGACTGGCGGCATTTGCCCAATAGCCAGATGCGCCAAGACCATGTTGAACGGTCCCTGCGGCGGGTCGCAAAATGGCAAGTGTGAAGTATCCAAAGATATTGATTGCGCGTGGCAGCTTATTTACGATCGGCTGAAATCTCAAGGCCTTCTACAACTTATGACCGATTACACCCCACCTAAAGATTGGACACCAGCTCGAGACGGTGGTCAACGAAAAATTGTACGGGAGGATTTAAAAATACCGAATGACTGAAGAAAGCAACCTTGAGAAAGTCTTAAAAAGTGGAAAGTTCGCGGTAACGGCTGAGTTGGGTCCGCCAAAAAACGGTGACGCCAAAGTGGTGCGCGAAAAAGCGAAGCAGCTCAAGGGGGCGGCGGATGCCGTCAACATAACGGATTGTCAAACAGCCATAGTTCGAATGTCCTCTATCGCCGCGGGCGTGATCGCGATGGAGGAAGGAATCGAACCGGTAATACAGATGACATGCCGAGACAGAAATCGTATTGCTATCCAAAGCGATCTTCTGGGCGCTTGGGGCCTGGGTGCCCGAAATCTTCTTTGTCTCACTGGTGACCATCAGAAGTTTGGTAATCACCCCCAATCAAAAAACGTCTTTGATCTCGACTCGATGCAGTTGCTGGATTTAGCGCGCAACTTGCGCGACGCTAAAAAATTTCAGTGCGGTGAGGAAATCGAAGGGGAGGAACCGCGGTTTTTTATCGGCGCGGCCGAAAACCCATTTGCTGATCCGTTTGAATATCGCGCACCAAGGTTGGCAAAAAAACTAGCTGCCGGAGCCCAGTTTATTCAAACGCAGATAGTCTATAACATGGATAAGTTTACAAAATGGATGGAGGCTGTGCGCCAGCTTGGTTTGGATAAAAAAATATATATTCTGCCCGGTGTGACGCCGTTAAAGTCAGCGGGCATGGCACGTTATATGCAGAAGAATGTACCCGGACTGGATGTTCCTGACGAATATATCGAACGTCTAAAAGGCGCCGATGATCAGCAAAAAGAAGGCATTAATATCGCCGTTGATATTATCAATCAGGTCCGCGGGATAGAAGGCGTGGCCGGTGTTCATGTTATGGCGATAGAGTGGGAATCAGCTGTCCCGACTATTGTTGAGAGAGCCGGTCTGCGTTAGTTAGTGGGGTCAGGTCTTTAATCTTGACATTTTTCCGCGAGAATCAAAAAATGTCAAGATTAAAGACCTGACCCCATCAAACCATCAAAGAGGATTTATGGCACAAAAAGGCATAAAGATAGCTATTTCCGGCAAAGGCGGCGTTGGCAAGACATCGCTGGCGGCTGCTTTAGCCAAACTATATCAAGAGTCTGGTTTCCAGGTCAT
>JAUVQD010000152.1 GCA_030598355.1 Actinomycetes bacterium | reverse complement strand
TCTGATCGTTTTTAATCATCGGACGTGCTTGATCTTTATTGGGCGACGAAACACACGCGGAGATTACGGACACCAGAAGAATGATAGCTAAAATCAAGATTGTTTGGTTTTTTTTGGGAGAATTCATCTTAAGAACTTTCTCTTAACGCTAAATTAGTGGTTTTAGCTTCGGTTTTCTTCTAAATATTTTTTTAGGGGCGCCAATCTCTCGTCAAATTCTTCTTTTGCATGTTTATGGGGATTGTCGTTTAGGTTTTTACCGCATTCAGGGCATATACCGGCACAATTATCGGCGCAGAGGGCCTGCATGGGAATTTCGACCATGAGGTTCTGATAGACTATGGGCGCCAAATCAATTTTTCCATCAACTATTGGAAAGACTTCGTCTTTGGCAACGGACTCAATGTCTTCTGTGGCCAACTCATCAATACTGGTGCTTGCCTCATAATCGAATTTCGCCAAACACCGGCTGCACCGTAGTCTTACTTTTCCAAATGCGTTGCCTTTTATGATTACGCCGTCATTGATGCCACTGACGAGCACGTCGACATGTAGCGGAGAAGGAGTCTCAATGAGTTCCTCGCCCAACTTAACCGGCTCAAGCGTGACCTCTCCAGAAAATGAAAGCTCCTCACCGGGCTCCCCTATTATTTGCGAGATATCTTTGAAATGATCTTTCATAACATCCCTATTCCCATGATGAAATCGTATATTCAGCTTACACCCCTTTGCGCGCACTTAAATACTAAAAAAATGCGCTGATTATTAAATAGTAAAGGGAAGTAAGGAGGTGTTGTTAGAAGCCCCACCTAACTCCGTGGTTCTGCGGCTTTGCCTTGTAGGCGATCTCTGCCTCTTTGCACGGCTGTGAGCAGCTTTCCTAAATTGACCTCTAAGTTTGCCAACATTTCATCGGCGTAATCTTCCGCGCCCAGCCGTATTTCCCGCTCTTTGCCCCGCGCTTCCTCAACGGTTTTCGTCGCTTTCTCTTCCGCCAATCTCGCTATTTCGGTTTCAGCGGCCAGATCATCAGCTTTCTGCTGAGCTTCCTCTAATATCTTGCTGGCTTCTTTTTCCGCCTCATCGAGCATTTCTTGCCGTTCTTTGACTATCCAACGGGCTTGCTTTATCTCATCCGGAAAGCTAGCTCTGATTTCATCAATAACTTCGAAGATTTTTTCCTCATTGATCATGACTGAGGACGTCAATGGTACTTTCTTTCCTTCAGCAACCAGATCTTCAAGCTTGTCGACAAGGGCCATAATATCCAAGTGGATTTCTCCTTTCAGACTAATCCTTCAAAAACTTATCTACTAAACGCGTCTTCACACCAGACGGCACAAACTCCGAGATATTTCCGCCATAAGCGGCAATCTCCTTAACTGCGCTCGAACTTAGAAACATACATTCCGGGCTGGCCATCAGAAAAACAGTCTCAATTGTATTATCTAGACGCTTGTTTAAATGCGCCATCTGAAACTCGTGCTCAAAATCTGATATTGCCCTAAGGCCTTTAATAATGACTTTAGCCCCGTGTTCTTGAGCAAACTCAACCAGCAACGAGCGAAATACAAGAACCTCAACTTTTTCCAAGTTCTTTAGCGCCTCTTTGGTAAAGTCTAGGCGCTCTTCCAGACTAAAGAGCTCTGCTTTGCTGGGATTGTCAGCGATACCGACTATTACTCTATCGTAAATATAAGTCGAACGCTCAATAATATCAAGGTGTCCGAGTGTAATCGGATCGAAACTACCTGGGCAAACGGCTGTCAACAACAGTTTTCTCGTTTCTTAAAGAAACTCAAGCGCGTCTCCCCATAACGGCGTATGTCTACTAAAGACATCTCACTTGCTAATTGAAGCTTTGCGATACCGGGCCGATGCTCGAGGACGATCAAACCTTGCTGGTCAAGGAGATATCCCGCCTCTCCTACGACAACCTCTAGCTCGGCTTCCTTGATTCTATAGGGAGGGTCCAAGAAAATCAAATCAAACGATTGTTTTTCTTGGCGTAATTGCTTTAGCGCAGTTAGTGCCAGGCGTTGAATCACTGTTGCCTGCTCCGAAAAGGTAGTTGAGACCAAATTACGATTTATAGCCTCCACCGAAAGACGATCATTATCAATTAGAAGAGCGCTGGCAGCACCTCTACTCAAAGCCTCTATCGCTAACGCGCCGGTGCCGGCATAGACATCTAAAACCCTGGCGTCAACAACTTTATCGGCGAGGATATTAAACAAGCTTTCTTTAACTCTGTCTGCTGTTGGCCTGACTTGCTGACCTTTGGGAGCGAAAAGCCGACGGCCTTTTACGGTACCTGAAATAACTCTCATATGGCTGCGCCGGATATGATTCTCATAATAGAAACTAGGTTAGCAGAGTTAGACGAGAAATCGAGAAAAGGAGACTAGCGACCGTCGCTTAAAGCTACTTATCGTAAAACGTAGACGCCGTCTAGATCAGATTTCTTCTTGTTGCCGACATTGACTAATTTGATAGTCCGGGTTGCCATCTTGGGCCAAGACTTGCCAAAAATGACTTTTCGATAACGGGTTTTATGTGAATAAGCATTAACTCGCTCTTCAAATTTCCCATTGATGTAGACGTCCATGTAATTATAATATCGCCCCATTGTTCCGACAACATAGAAGGCCTTACCCTTGAATCGATAAGTAACATAATCGCCACGTCTAGTGGAGCGTCTGACTGTATTTAAATAATACTTTTTTCCTGTTTTTTTCTTCTTGATATTTATGTTAAAACGTCGCCGACTTTTTATATATTGTCCATTATCGTAGGCGATCAAAGTTCTTTTTACCTTTGACCAACCCCAGACTTTTCCGTCGCCGCTCCGGCCTCGAGCCTGAAAGCGATACGTCTTTCCGCGCTTTCCTTTAAACTTCAAGGACTTCTTCTCGGTTTTGCTCAGCAAAATACGCCAGCTGCCCTTGCGGTTGATCTTGTATCTAAGATCATATGACGAAACACCAGACGCGGGAACCGTGCCATAGGCCGCCCAGTGAACCTTAAAATCTGTTCGGTTGTGGTACCTGGTTGGAAAACGAGGGGTCGCGACTCTTACTTCTAGTTTTTCTTTGGCGTCGCCCCCGCCAGTTAAGTCTTTAGTTAGATTAATACTGTCTGAGACAGTGTTTGAGATGAGACCATAGTTATCTTTAAACTGCGCGTAAACAGTATTGACGCCTTTAGTGCCTTTTAAAACCCAGCCCTTATTCAGCCCAAAGGGCTCCCAACCAGCCGTTGCTAAACCTGCTGAGGTATTTGAAAAACGCATTGATTTGGGGTCGTTTCCGGAAACATCTTGCGCGTGGATCTTCAGGCTAACCGCGCCAATATTTGTGCTAATAGCCCCACCATTAATTAGGATTGAGCCGGTCGGCTTAGTGACAACGTCCAGGTACGAAAACTTCTTGATATAGTGATTTATACTATCGGAAATAAGGATATCTCCCACCGCGTCCATGACAATGCCGCGCGGCCTAATATAAAGTGATGGTGATGTAATTGTTCCGGTCACGCCCCACTTGGAAAGGAAATCTCCGTTTGAGGTAAACTTTTGAACACGGCTGTTAGTGCGATCGGCGACAAGGATATTTCCACCTGGATCGACCTCGATACCCCAGGGCTCGCGAAACTCTCCATTATTAGAACCGGTACTTCCCCACATCTGCTCAAAATTTCCATCTTTGTCGAACCTTTGGATTCGATCAGCCTCAAAGTCAGTGACATAGACTTTGCCGTTCCCATCTATGGCAATTCCGGCCGGATCGTCGAATTCGCCGGGATCAAGACCGTCGGACCCAGCGGAACTTCCCCACGTTAAAGTTGGGGTTCCACTTGAAGTAAACTTTTGAATACGGTCATTATATTGATCGACAACGTAGACATTCTCGCTGGCGTCAAGGGCGATGCCGACAGGGTGGCTAAGTTGAGACCCAGGAACCGCTGTAAGCCCTGTCCAGCTATCTACCATGGTACCGGCGGAATTAAACTTCATCACTTTATGCCAATAAGCATCGGTCACGTAGACAAACCCGGAAGCGCCGATAGCCACATCTGAAGGTTCGGCGCTCCCAACAAAATCCGCCTCCCATTTGTCAAAAAAAGTACCGTCGGGATTAAATATCTGGATGCGATTATTTTGAGTGTCGGCCACAAATAACTTCCCGCTTGAGTCAAAAGCCATACCGCTTGGATAATTAAGCAAGCCATCGGTCGAGCCCGGGCCGCCCCATTCCTCAATTAATTGATACGCCTTGGCAGCCAACACGATTCCCGGCTTTACAAGCAAGAAAACGAGTAAAAGCAG
>JAUVQD010000006.1 GCA_030598355.1 Actinomycetes bacterium | reverse complement strand
TCGCGATTAACCTCGAAAACAGGACGATTTTCGTGTATTCGGATAACACTTACACGTGGCACAGAGCCGGATTCGAGTATAAAGTGGTGGTCTTCAAAAACGAGCGGGATAAAACAATCATCAAATCTTGATTTATTAAAGTTAACCATTTCTTACCCTTAATGTTATGAAAAACAACTGGCTACCTAGCCCTTGCTCAATAACTAAGTTATCGGCAAAACCGGGGAAGCTTAAGTACGATACTAGTCGTATTCTTTGAATTATTTCACGAGTCTTTCCTCTTTCCACGGGTCAGCGTTGTTGCTATAACCCCGTTGTTCCCAGTAACCGGGCGTGTCCGAGTCGAGAAAGCGGACGACTCTCACCCATTTCGCGCTCTTGTACGCATATTTCTTTGGTACGACCAACCGGAGTGGCCAACCATGAGCGGGATCTAGATCGGCGCCATCGAGTCGCCAGGCGAGAATGACATTATCTTCTTTAGCTACGTCAAGCGGAAGACTGGTATGGTATCCGCCTTCGGCTTCAAAGGAGACAAATTTAGCTCCGGGCAAAAGGTGAGCGATTTCAATTAGATCGCGAAGGAGAAGACCCTCCCACTTATTGTCAAAGCGACTCCAGGAGGTGACACAATGAAAATCAGAAACGCTTAGGGTTCGCGGTAGTGCCAGCAGTTGATCAAAAGTCAACTCAATGGGCTTTTCAATTTCGCCTTTGATTCGAAGCCGCCAGGTTTTCGGGTTAAACTTCGGAACGTCGCCTAGATGCAAGATCGGAAGTTTTGTGGTTTGAACCTGCCCTGGTGGCAATCGACCACCACGATCATCCCTAGCCGAGACTGCCTCGCATTTTGCCGAGGCGCACTGTGCACGATTTGAGCAAAGCTTTATCTTCTAGACCAAGTGCCTCGCCTCTCAGTATCTGACGAACTAGCGGCTCAATTATCTCAAGCAATGTCTCGTAAGCTTGATCCTGGCGACCAAGAACACTCATCTTCAGGTGCTCTTGGGTCAAAGAGATGCTGCGCCTTAAAGAGGCGATAAATTCCGGACTAAAAAAACGGGCCGCTACTTTGAGACTTAAGAACCGACTGGCGAAATCGATATCACTTTTGAGGGCGGGATAAAAATCTATAAGACGGTCAACACCCTCTTGGCCATGAACTTCGGCGATTGCCGCTAATCCCTCACCGATACCTAAAAACTCAGGGGGCACTCCCACAGAATATAGTGACGCGGTATATGTGATAGCCCGTGGAATAGCGGTCTCTGTCGGCATCTTGATAGCCTTAAGTCGGGCTGACAAATCGGCGTCATCGATCAAACGGCCGACCTGACTGGGATCAGGGGCCCGTCGGGCGTAACCTGTCGGGCCGCGACTTGTCAGACGATCTCGCTGACCGGGGACGATCTCAGATAATTTACAGGCCAACTCAGCAACCTGACTGAAAATTGACATATATTCCGTCGCGAATCTCACAAGAATATCTTTTATTAAAGTTTTTTCTTCCGAGGTGAAACGTCGAGCTACAGATCCCGGCAATTCTTTTTTTAGAATTGCCGCTGTTTCAGCCGCGACTCCGGATTCGTGATCATAACGCATACCTGATTGGATAGTGACCGTCTTGATTCCGCTGAAAGTATTGAGAAGATTAGGTAAATTCTCCAATCGGACATGGCCTCTAAAAGGAAGAGCGCCTCCGCCATAGATGGGCGCGGAGACGAGTTCCAAGTCGTCCCCAAGTTGGGCGGCATCAGAAATCATCACGCGAACAGCCAAGACCGCCGCGACTAAACCATAGATCATAGCCGAGTCGCTTCGGGCAATCATGAAACGGAGCCGTCGATTTGTCAGCCCCTTTGCCAAGCAGTTTTCGTGATATTCGCGGTAGAAATCCGCAAAAGCCAACATATTGGGGATATCTTCAATCAACGGAATGACCTGAAGCGCGTTGGGATCTCTAGTCATACCGAACTCTTTGTGGGCCAGATCAAAAATGTCGGCGATTCGAGATCTAATATTAATTAAGTCGTCGGCGCCCTTAACCATCGGCAGAACTACTTCCTCAATTCCACCGCTCTGATCGGCACTGCGCATAATATCGTAATCGGCCTCAATAATTGACATAAGCGCCATAATTTGCCGGAATACTGTCTCCTCCGTAGCGTTGGAGATACGGGGGGTGAGCCAGACATCACGGCCCGGCATTAGGTTTTTGTTGATAAGTTGATGCGCAATATCGGCGGTCTGATGATATGGCGTCATCTTGCCTTCAAAGTCGATCATGAACTCTTCGAGGCCCAAACCATCAGGTGCCGGTGTCAGCGCGTCGACTGCCTCTGACGCCTCTTCCCGGATCGATATATATTTACTTGCGCTGTCTGGGTGCTGTGTCCCCATCGAGGTGGGAATTCTCATAGGTTGAGTTTTACCCAACATGGCGAAAAAAACAAGCACAAAAAGGCACTGTCGCAACTGGACAGACGCTAAATTGTCAATTAATCTTATAGTCGGTTTTTTAAGATTGCTCAAAACTTAAAGGAGACCGTCGGATTGAAGGCAAGCATGCGCTGGGCTGCCATTATTGGTTTAGCCCTGTTAGCAATGGGATGCACAGAAGTAAGACAAACAACCGAATCAGAGCTCGTTCCGTTTAAGACGGTGAAAGAGGCAGATCCGACTCTCTTAAAAGGTGAGTCGAAAGTGGTTCAAAAAGGTGAGCCAGGCATTAGGACAGTTGTCCATAAAAGCATCTACGGTTGGAGCGGCAAAGAAAGTCAAAAAAAGATCCCGGGAGAGATGTCATTAGAGCCCAGGAATGAAATAATAAAAGTCGGCAGCAGAACGGAGATAGTCTTAGATGTTAATAGCCGGTTCGCGGCTCTTCAAATTACCATTGAGGCCGCCTCGCTCTTTCCAAAAGGATATGGAGAAGGGCGGGCACGCATAGCCACCGACGCGATAGCTATAAAGGGTACAGTCAAAAACATCGGCGCCAGATCAGCTCGAACCGACACAATCACAGACTTAGGCCTGGTACACCCGACCTTTGATAATGATGTTTTGATAGTCACTGGAAAGCCAGGCGGTCTGCTTGGGCCCGGTCAGTCAGTATCAAAAGTATGGGCAATTTCTTTGAGAAAAGGGAGTCAAAAGGCTACGGGTGTGGATGATATCGGGCAATTTGGAGTCACGACTCGCGGGTCGATTGGGATAGGCAACGCGGTAAACGGAGAGATAAAGTCACTAGCCGGTTTACCTCGAGTCAATTAAAGGATTTTAATATAGCGTGAGTAGTCTGGAAGAAATCGAGAAGATAAAAAAAGAAGCGCTCAAGAAAATTGAGGACGCTAGCTCGACCGGTGATCTTGACGATCTTAAGATCGCTTATTTGGGTCGCAAGGGAAAGATAACTTCGATCCTTAAGAACCTTAGTTCGCTTCCGAAAGAAGAAAGGCCAAAAGCCGGGCAAGCCGCCAACAAAGCTAAGCAGTCCATTGATAAAAGTATTGCTGAAAAAACCGAAAGCCTCGGCTTAGATGAGCTAACTCAGCAAGTTGAAACTCAAGCCCTCGACACTTCTTTGCCGGGGAGGCTTCCGCAAATTGGCGGGTCACATATCTTAACGCAGATCACCGAAGAGATTGTCGACATCTTTATCAGTTTGGGCTACAAGGTCGCTGAAGGCCCGGAGGTCGAGCTCGACTGGTATAATTTCGAAGCTCTAAATATGCCGCCGGAGCATCCGGCAAGATCACTCCAGGATACGCTCTATGTAAAGACGGGCGAAGCAGTCTTGCGAACGCATACATCACCGGTTCAGATCAGGGTCATGGAAGAGCAAAAACCACCGGTTTACATTGTCGCCCCCGGGCGAGTTTTTAGACGCGACGTCACTGATCCAACACACTCGCCAATGTTTCACCAGATAGAAGGGTTTGCAGTCGATCGCGATGTCAATTTTGGCCACCTTATCGGAACACTTGAAGCCTTCATACACCAACTATTTGGGAAAGAACGACGAGTTCGCCTAAGACCACACTACTTCCCGTATACAGAGCCTAGCGCCGAAGTCGACGTCTCGTGCCTTGCTTGCGAAGGTGATGGTTGCCGGGTCTGCGGCGGAAACGGTTGGCTGGAAATTCTTGGGTGCGGCATGATTGATCCGCATGTCTTTAAGAATGTTGGCTACGATCCGGAAGAATATACCGGCTTCGCCTTTGGCATGGGGGTTGAGCGCATCGCCATGCTTAGATACGGAATTAACGACATACGCCTCTTTTTTGAAAACGATCTCCGCTTTCTAAGGCAGTTCACTTGAAAGTCACACTTGGTTGGCTAAAAGAATTTGTCGATTTTGACTTGTCCATCGAGGAGTTGGCGGACAAATTAGATCTGTCCGGGACCGCGATCGAGTCGATAACAGACCTGGGCGCGAAGTTCGACAAAATGGTTGTCGGCGAAGTGATGTCGGTTGAAAAACACCCGGATGCCGACCGGCTAAATTTTTGCGAAGTAGCGATAGCAGGAGAGAAGACCGGCATAGTCTGCGGCGCTCCTAATGTTAAGGCCGGGCAGAAAGTACCGGTGGCGCTACCAGGCGCTACCATGCCAAATGGAATGGAAATAAAATCGACAAGCATTCGCGGGGTAGTCTCTAATGGGATGATCTGTTCCGAACCAGAGCTTGGGCTCGGTGAGAATGCTTCCGGGATTATGGTCTTGCCGAAAGACACAAAGGTTGGGATCCCTTTAGCAAAAGCACTTGACCTTAATGATTGGGTGCTGGAGTTTGAGATTACACCCAATCGACCGGATTGCATGGGGGTCATAGGGATTGCGCGAGAGGTCGCGGCCCTGACAGGGACATCCATACATTTACCGAAAGTCACGATCAAGGAGATAGATAAAAACACAGCCGACAAGGTGCGCGTCGATATTGCGGATGCGGAAATGTGCCCTCGCTACGTCGCCCGCTTTATCGACAACGTCAAGATCGGGCCGTCGCCACTTTGGTTAAGAAGGCGGCTGGAGGCAATCGGGATCAGATCGATCAATAACGTCGTTGACGTAACCAATTATGTTTTGATGGAGACGGGCCAACCGCTGCACGCATTTGATTTTCAAGCGCTCAAGAACGGACACGTGACCGTCAGAAAAGCTAAAGCCGGAGAAAAGCTGGAAACGATTGATCACATTAAAAGAAAGCTAAAGCCCGAGGATTTGATAATTGCTGACTGCCAAGGTCCACTTGCTCTCGCTGGGGTAATGGGCGGTTTGAAAAGTGAGATTAGCGATACCACGGAAGAGGTGTTGTTAGAGTCGGCTAATTTTTCGCCGACAAATATTCGGCGCACATCGCGATCGCTCGGTTTAATCAGCGACTCTTCTTTAAGGTTTGAGAAAGGCATCGATATTGAAGGCGCCACTTTTGCCGCCGACCGGGCAATGCAGCTTATCGCAGAAACAGCGGGCGGGCGGGTCTTTGCCGGAGCCATTGATAACTATCCGAAACCCCGGGCTCTCCATCATATAGCCCTTAGACCGGATAGGGTCCGAGAAATCCTCGGCACAGACATTGATACAAAAATGATGACGGCGACGCTTAAGAGTTTAGGGCTAGGAGTCAAATCTAATTCTAAGAATTCACTAGATATAACTATACCGTCTTTTCGAGGTGACCTAGAGCGCGAGGTTGACATAATCGAAGAAATCGCTCGCTTATTTGGCTTGAACAATATTAAATCGGCCTTATTGTCCAGCTCAGACCCTGATCGTGGGCTTAACCCGCAGCAAAAGCTAGTGCAAAAACTGCGGTCTCTTATGTCGTCAGCCGGCTTAATGGAAGTCGTCAATTATAGCTTTATCGGCCAATTCGAGCTTGATCGCCTGGCCCTGCCTAAGGATGATCCTTTATTAAAGGGTGTGCCGCTCATAAACCCGCTCTCGGAAGATCAGGCCCTGCTGCGGACAAGTCTAATACCGAGTCTGATGAAGACTGTTTCGTACAACTATAATCGCGGCCAAAAAGATATCGGTATTTTCGAGATCGGCCACATCTTCCGTCAGGCCAAGGTCAAGCCGGAAGAGTTCTTGACGCTTGGAGGAGCTATAACAGGAGAGGTAGCGCCGGTTTCGTGGAATAACCGGGAAGCGGTAGAGGCTAGTTTCTATAATGTCACAGGCCTAATCGAGCTCCTGTGTGAAAAACTTAAACTTGCGGATTGCCATATTCATCCGGCCAACCACGGGTTGCTTCAGGAGGGCCAAGCAATTGAATTTTTGACCGGAAATAAAGTCGCCGGTTTTGCGGGGACATTGCGCCCGGAAGCCCAAGCTAATTTTGATCTAAGACAGCCTGTCTATATCTTTCAAATTGCCATTGGGCAACTGCTTGAACAAGTCACAGAGGAGCTTCTCTTTGTCGATGTCCCGAAATTCCCGGCAGTCGTTTTAGATTTAGCCTTTGTTCTTGATGAAAACATTCCCTGGAGACGCATACGTGATTTGGCCATTGAGACCGGAGCGCCCCTTTTGCGTAAAGTTCGCCTTTTTGACTTATTTAAAGGCGAGGAGATCGCGGGGGGTAAGAAAAGTATCGCCTTTAGTCTGACCTATCAAGCCTCTGATAGAACTTTGACCGATAACGAGGTCGCTCATATCCAAAAACGCATAATAAAACGCGCTCACAAAGAACTAGGGGCGGAACTCAGGGAATAGCGCCTTTAGAATTTCCTTGACCCGACCGATAACTTATGTATAATATCTGCATAATGTTGCAATATATATACAGTGACAGTGAGGCACTATGATTAAATCAGCGATTGTAGGAGCGTCGGGCTATAGCGGCGCCGAAGTATTTCGCATATTAAGCGGTCATCCGAAGGTTGAGTTGACGGCTATTACATCTACCAGTCGGCAAGGTAGCTCAATAAGCGAGCTATACCCAAATACAACCAGCTCAAGCGATATGGTTTTTTCTTCATACTCCCCGACTTTAGCCTCCGGGAATGACGTGATCTTTTTAGCTCTGCCGCATGGACAAGCCATGTCCATCGTGCCCGAGTTAATGGCCGCGGGAGACGCCAAAATAATTGATCTCTCGGGTGATTTTCGGCTCCCCGGATCTGTATATGAAAGTTGGTATAAAAAAACACATAGCGCACCAAATATTATTGACTCAGCCGTCAACGGATTGAGCGAGCTCAATTATGACGCGCTCCTAAAAGCTCGGTTGGTCGCTAACCCCGGTTGCTATCCGACAAGCATTATTTTGGCAATCGCGCCGTTAGTTGTCGCTAAAGTTATCAGCGAGCCCATTGTGGCCACCTGTCTTTCGGGCGTCTCCGGCGCCGGACGTGCCGCGACGGATCTGACCCATTTTTGTCGGGCCGAGAACAATGTTTCCGCTTATAAAGTAGGCGGCACACACCAGCACATACCTGAAATCGAGCAAGGCCTATCCAGCCTGGCGCAAGAGACTTTAAAGATAGTTTTTACCCCGCAACTAGGACCATTCACGCGTGGTATATATAGCAATATCGCAGCGTCGCTAAAAAAAGAAACAAGCATTAAAGAAATTGATGAACTTTATCGGACTTTTTATGATGATAAACCGTTCGTTAAGATATTGGATCAAGGCGTTTTTCCTGAACTTAAAGGGGTTTCGGGCACGAACTTTTGCCATGTCGGAGTAGCTATTGATGAACGGACGAATACCATTACCGCAATTTCAGCTCTAGATAATCTCGTAAAAGGAGCGGCCGGCCAGGCTATTCAGAATATGAATATAATCTTTGGTCTCGATGAAACGACAGGCCTGACGACTATGGGGTCAATGCCATGAAAGTAGTGCCAACAAGAGGCGTATCAGCCCCAAAAGGGTTTACAGCTACCGGGATTTCCTGCGGAATTAAAGCCGCGGACAAAAAAGATTTGGCGCTTGTCTTCAGTGAAAAGCCAGCAATCGCGGCTGCGGCTTTCACAACAAATCGAGTGGCCGCCGCGCCTGTTCGGGCCACCAAAGAAAACTTTAGTCCCGAAAGCCAAGCTATTATTATTAACAGCGGAAACGCCAACGCGTGCACAGGTCCGGAGGGTATAGCGAATGCTTGGAGCATGATAAACGTAACCGCTAAAAAGCTTGGCTGTAAGCCCTCAAAAGTGCTTCTGGCCTCAACGGGCATCATAGGTCACTCACTGCCAATCAAGAAAATACGAGTAGGCATAAAAGATCTGAAGCCGGCGGCCGGCGTCGAAGCCGACCGGGATTTTTCGGAAGCTATTATGACAACTGACGCGTTTCCCAAACAGCTCGCTGTTCAAATTGAACTTAATAGTGGCCCCATTTGGATAGGCGGTTGCGCGAAAGGGGCCGGGATGATAGCGCCTGATCTAATGCCTCATGCCACCACTATCGCGGTCGTCACAACAGACGCGCCAGTTAACAAAGAGGATCTCGATATCCATATGAAAGAGGCCCTCAATAAATCATTTAACGCTATAACTGTTGACGGTGACACTAGTACTAACGATTCCTTTTTTCTGCTGGCCAATGGCGCGGCGGGGGATTTTGAAATGTCTATCAGTGAAAAACACCGCTTTCAGGAAGCACTTGACTATGTTTGTTTATCACTAGCCAAAATGATTGTTCGCGATGGCGAAGGAACAACGAAAGTAGTTGAGTACAAGGTAGTGGGCGCCAAGACTGAAACTGACGCTATTTGCGTGGCAAAAACCATCGCAAACTCAATCTTAGTTAAGACAGCTTTCTTTGGCGAAGACCCGAATTGGGGACGAATTCTCGCCGCGGCCGGACGGGCCGGTGCCGAATTTGATCCCGATGATGTTGAGCTAGATATTAACGGAATGGCAATAATCCGCGCCGGCGAAGCCGTCGATTATGACCTGGCGGCCCTCGGCCAACAGATGAAAGCGGAAGAGATTCATATTTGGATTAATCTAAACCAGGGCAGCCATCAAGCGATCAGCTATGGCTGCGATTTGGGTTTCGATTTCGTCAAACTGAACTCTTTATATACGACATGAAGTGCGAGCAACATCCGGGCGTTGAAACAAGTATGACTTGCTCCAATTGCGGTCGACCGATCTGCCCGAAATGTATGGTTTACACGCCGGTCGGGAACAAATGTCCGGAATGCGCACGGCAACGAGGTCGAGCGATCGCCGGTTTGAAGCCGATCTATTACGTCCGGGCTGTGGCGGCGGGTCTTGGAGCTGGTCTGGTTGCAGGCATTCTCCTGGTAGAAGTAGTTCGCGCGATTCGCTTCGGGAGTCTGTTGTTTCTGATTATCGTGGCCATGGCCATTGGTGAAGCCGTTAGCCGGGCGGCGCGTCGAAATACCGGACCGGCTCTACAGATTATCGCCGGATCTTCCGCGGCCCTAGCTTTTTTGATAGGTGGATATTTGACCGGGGTTCCTATCTTAAGCTTATCTGGTTGGCACGGACTGGTACTTGTCATAAGCCCAGTACGCTTTATATTTGCTCTACTCGGCATCTATCTGGCGGCTGCAAAACTTAAGGATTGATTATGAAAAATCTACATCAACGAGCTGAAATATTGATGGAAGCACTACCGTACATTAAGGCCTACCACGGAAAGACGGTAGTCATAAAATACGGTGGCGGCGCTATGACTAGTGACGCTTTAAAAGAATCAATCGCCTCTGATATTGTCCTTATGAAACTGGTCGGGATTAGCCCGGTCATTGTCCATGGTGGCGGGCCGGAAATCACGGCTCTTATGAACCGGCTTGATCTGCCTGTGGAATTTGTTGACGGTCTGCGCAAAACAACATCTGAAACCATGGATATCGTGAAAATGGTTCTGGTTGGGAAAGTCAATAAAGATCTCGTGTCATTGATAAACCGGCACGGCCGCTTGGCAGTTGGCTTGTCGGGAGACGACGGAGGCCTCATCCTCGCCCGAAAAAAGAAACACAAACAGGACCTCGGATTTGTCGGTGAAATTGAAAACATCAACACCCAGGTTCTTCTCGACCTTATCGCAGATGACTATATCCCGATCATCGCCTCGATCGGTGGCGACAACAAAGGCGCGAGCTATAACATAAACGCTGATACTGTCGCGGCCGAGATAGCGGGAGCCATTAAAGCCGACAAGATAATTTTTCTCACTGATGTTGAAGGCCTATATCGGGACTTCGGGCAAGAGCACACGTTGATTAGCGCCCTAACCCACAATGAATGTAAAGAAATGATTAAGACTGAAAAGCTAAAAGGCGGCATGGTACCGAAAGTACAAGGTTGTGTACGCGCTATAGAAGAAGGCGTACAACGCGCTCATATTTTGAACGGTACAGTTCCGCACGCCTTACTGTTGGAAATATTTACCAACGAAGGCGTCGGCACGATGATATCTTAAGGTGATTTTATGACGACAGATGAGCTAGTAGCCAAGGCTGAACAATTTAATATGAAGACATATAATCGGTTTCCGATTGTCTTCGCTAAGTCTTCCGGAACCAAGCTGTGGGATGTAGACGGAAAAGAGTATACTGATTTTCTTTCCGGTATCGGTGTGCTTAATCTGGGGCACTCCCCCGCAAAAGTTATCGACGCTTTCTGTACGCAAGTCCGCCAGCTTGGACATATTTCAAATCTCTTTTACAGTGAGCCCCAAATTGAGCTGGCCGCCAAGCTCTCATCTATCGCAGGCGGAGGCCGCTGCTTCTTTGCCAACAGCGGCGCGGAGGCCAACGAGGGAGCAATAAAACTTGCCCGGCGGTGGGGGAAGAATATTTCGCCTGAGAAAACTGAAATAGTAACAGCGCTTAAATCATTTCACGGCCGAACATTAGCAACCCTGGCGGCAACCGGCCAGCCGGAAAAAAGCGAACTTTTCGCACCCTTGCCCCCTGGATTTAAACACGTCACATTTAATTCTATCGCAGAGATTTCTAAAGCCATTGATGAGAAAACGTGCGCTGTCATGCTGGAGGTCGTCCAAGGTGAAAGCGGGGTCTGGCCAGCCACACTCGAATATTTGCTTGAGGTTCGACGGCTATGTGATAAACACGGCGCCCTTCTGATCTTTGATGAGATCCAGACCGGCATTGGCCGCACCGGAAAGCTTTTGGCGGCTGAACATTTTGATGTCAAACCCGACATCATCACTCTGGCAAAAGGTTTAGCCGGAGGTTTTCCAATTGGGGCAATAGTCGCCGCCGATAACGTGGCCGCCATCTTTAAGCCGGGCGAGCACGGCAGCACATTTGGAGGCGGACCGGCAATTTGCGCGGCAGCTCTGGCAAACATAGATGCTATTGAAAAAGAGGGATTATGTGAACGAGCGTTAGAAATAGGCCAGTTTTTTATCAGCCGGCTGAAAGCTCTGGGCGATGCCACTAATATGATCGAAGATATCCGGGGGATAGGCCTGATGATTGGAATCACGCTGAGCCAGCCGATAGCGCGCCCGGTAGTCGAAGATATGCTTAATAAGGGCTTCATCATTATCAACGTCGGCGACAAATATCTCCGCTTTCTGCCGCCTCTCATAATTACCAAAGCTGAGATAGATGACCTTGTGGCCGCCCTAAAGAAAAGTTTGGAGGCTAATCGTGGCTAAAAAACGCGATCTTCTCACATTATTAGATTATGACCACGAAGAAATTTATCAAATCCTCTCGCGCGGTTTGCAATTCAAACGGGCCGGCAAAACGAAGGGAAATCAAGTCCTGGCCGGAAAGAGTGTCGCTCTTATTTTCAGCAAGCCCTCCACCCGGACCAGAATCTCTTTCGAAGTAGCAATAGCCCAGCTTGGTGGGCATGCGGTATATTTATCAGCCCGCGAGCTTCAATTGGGACGAGGCGAAACTATTCAAGACACAGGCCGCGTTCTCGCGCGGTATTGCGACGCGATTGTAATCCGTACTTTTGCTCATGAAGATGTCGTGTCGCTAGCCAACGCAGCCGATGTGCCGGTAATAAATGCCCTGACAGATGATTTTCATCCCTGCCAGGCACTTGCCGACTTGATGACAATATTAGAAAAAAAAGAGCGACTATCGGATATCCGCGTTGCCTATATTGGAGACGGCAACAATGTCTGCAACTCGCTATTGATCGGCTCGGCGAAAATGGGCATTGATTTCAAAGCAGCTTGCCCGCCGGGATATGAACCTGACGCCGGCATTATCAAAAAAGCTCTGGCCGGGGCAGACAGAGGGGCAAAGATAGAAGTAGTTAATGACCCGCTGGAGGCAGCCCGTGGCGCCGACATCTTATATACCGATGTCTGGGCCAGCATGGGACAAGAAACAGAGGCTGATAAACGGCGGGCGGCTTTTTCTAATTTTACGATAGACGAAAAACTCGTTGGAGTCGCAGGCCCACAAGCGCTGGTTATGCACTGTTTACCTGCCCATCGGGGTGAGGAGATAGCGGCCGGGGTACTAGACGGCCCACGGTCAATAGTCTTTGACCAAGCTGAGAACCGCATGCATATCCAAAAAGCGCTTCTGTCTCATATTTTTAAGATGAACAAACTTGGAGTTTAGCGGTAGGGTGGAAAATGGATAAAAGATTGCGTCATCGGGTAATCAAAGAAATAGTGGTAGAGCAACCTATTGCCACACAAGGCGAGCTCGTTCTGGCTTTGGCAAAACGTGGTTTCACAATAACGCAGGCGACAGTTTCACGAGATATTGCCCAAATACCGCTCCAGAAAGTTCGTTCTGGAGGTAGTTTGATCTATCATTGGCAAGGGCCAATTGTAGAACCCAGCAATCGTTTGTCACGAGTCGTCCGGGAATTTGTAGTATCGATCATGCAGTCAGAAAACCTTGTTTTGGTTAAGACAAATCCCGGGACGGCGCCGACAGTGGCGGCTAGTCTTGATGAAGCCCAGCTTGATCCAGTGATAGGCACGATTGCCGGTGATGACACAATCTTAGTTGTAGCTCAAAACAACGAAGCCGGCGGTCGGGCATGTGATATTTTAAAAGATATGCTTGAGGCTAGTTAGCAAAAGAGAAAAGAAGGTGTTCAATGTCTAAGAAAAAAGTAGTGCTTGCCTATTCCGGAGGACTTGATACGTCCGTCGCCATAAAGTGGCTGCGCGAAGAGTACGATCTAGATGTAATCGCCGCAGTTGTCAATGTCGGCCAAGCAGAAAATCTATTGTTGATTCAGCGTAAAGCGCTGACGATGGGAGCGATCAGCTCACTTGTGGTTGACGCTGAGGCGGAATACGTCAGTGATTTCATCGGGCCGGCTCTGCAGGCCAACGCCCTGTATCAGCGCAAATATCCATTGGCTACGGCTCTTGCTCGTCCACTAATCGCCAAAAAGCTTGTAGACGTGGCGCGCGAAACCGGAGCGACAGCTATTGCTCATGGCTGTACCGGCAAAGGAAACGATCAGGTACGCTTTGATATGACGATCGCGTCACTCGCTCCTGACCTTCGCATAATCGCGCCGCAGCGAGAATGGAGTATGAATCGCGAACAGGAAATTGAATACGCGAAGGAGCATGGCATCGAAGTTCCGGTAACTTCATCGAGCCCATATTCGATTGATGAAAATATCTTTGGTCGCAGCGTTGAGGCAGGCAACCTTGAGGACCCCTGGAATGAACCTCCGGCCGAAGTCTGGCAGTGGACCAAGGATCCGGTATCCGCTCCGGAAAAACCTGATTATATTGAAATTGTTTTTAATAACGGGCTGCCCAACAACTTGAACGAAAACGAATTAAGCGTCACTGAAATTATTAAGGAGCTTAACCAGAAGGCCGGTGAGTATGGTATCGGTCGGATCGATATGATTGAAGACCGGATTGTCGGCATTAAATCTCGTGAAGTCTACGAATCTCCAGCTGCGACAGTGTTGATAGAGGCCCACAGAGCGCTCGAAGCGCTAACGCTCCCGCGTGAGGTAATGGACTTTAAGTATCTAGCGGAAGACGCGCTGGGCACACAAATTTATGAGGGAAAATGGTTTTCTCCACTCCGCCATGCCCTTTCAGCTTTTGTCGCTGATACACAGAAGGTCGTCGAGGGGACTATCCGCGTTAAGTTGCACAACGGCAACTGCACAGTCGTCGGGCGCAAATCAAGTTCATCTCTTTATGATGCGGGCCTCGCAACCTATGACGCAGATGATAAATTCGAGCACGCAAGCGCCGAGGGATTTATCGATCTCTTTGGTCTTCCAACGCGCATTTGGGCTCAGAAACACAAGGGAAAAAAGTGAAACTCTGGTCAGGTCGTTTCGATAAATAAACCGATAAAACAGTTTAGGAGTTCATGTCGTCGCTCACTCTCGACAAACGGTTATACAACGAAGACATAAAGGTCAGCCTGGCTCACATCAAGATGCTTGCCTCCGCTGAGCTCGTGACCGCTGCTGAAGCAAAAACTATCAGCGCGGCGCTCCTTACGATCAAGCAAGAGATTGAAAATGACGATCTTCTTTTCCTGGCTTCCGATGAAGATATTCACATGGCGATCGAGCGAGTCCTAATCGATAAAGTTGGCGATGTCGGAGGGAAACTCCACACCGCCCGAAGCCGAAACGATCAGGTCGTGACTGATGTCCGGCTCTTTCTTAAAAAAGCGATTATGCAGATCGGGCAAAATATCGCGGGCCTGCAAGAAACTTTGTTGAGTCTGGCCGAACAGAACCAAGATGTAGTTTTACCCGGCTACACTCACCTTCAGCGAGCCCAACCAATTTCTCTAGCCCATCATTTTCTGGCTTATCTATCGATGCTCCACCGTGACGGAGAGCGGTTAATTGATTGTTTTAAAGAAACAGATGTTATGCCCCTCGGGTCTGCTGCCCTGGCCGGCACGGCCTTGCCTATCGACCGCGATCTGGTTGCAAAAGAGCTTGGTTTTTCCGCCATCAGCTCAAATAGCCTTGACGCGGTTAGCGACCGGGATTTTATTATCCAGTTTTTGGGCGCGGCCGCAATTGTCATGACCCACGTAAGCCGACTAGCTGAGGAAATAATTATTTGGTCAAGCACAGAGTTTTCTTTTATCGAACTCGATGACGCCTTCACAACGGGCAGTAGCATCATGCCCCAAAAAAAGAACCCGGACGTAGCTGAATTGGTGCGCGGTAAATCAAGTCGTGTCATCGCTAATCTGACCGGGATTCTGACCCTCTTGAAGGGATTACCCTTAGCCTACAATCGAGACCTCCAGGAAGACAAAGTCTTTTTGTTTGACACTGTCGATACCTTATATACCTGTTTGGCCTCGATAACAGGGGTACTCGCGACGATGAAAGTTAATCAGAATCGGATGGGTGAAAGCGCCGGTGGATTCAGTGTGGCCACAGACTTCACAGACTACCTCGTGAAAAAAGGCGTCCCGTTTCGCTCAGCGCACGGAATCGTCGGAAGACTGGTCAAGTGGGCAATTGACAACAGAAAATCGCTAGCCGAAATTGATCTTGATGACCTGCGCCAATTTGACGAGAACTTTGAAGCTGATGCTTTGGCCTTAGCCGACCCGCACGCGTCCGCGGCGTCTCGAGAAAGTGCCGGTGGAACAGGGAAAAAAAGTGTTGAGAAACAATTAAAGACAGCCGGCGCCAACCTCAGCAAATTCCAAACCTGGTTGGGACAATAGGAAAACGCAGTTTATTTCGAAGGCTCTTTGGTGCCGCACATCTCTACCCGATTACGGCCATTCCTCTTAGCAGTAAATAGTGCCGCGTCAGTGCGCGCGACAATGGTATCAACCGTATCCCGGGGCTGATAGTCTGTCAGGCCAAGACTGGCGGTAAACTTGACATCAATGCCGGCGCCTAGAACAGTCGCTTTTTCGATCGCTGTCTTTATGCGGTTCGCAACTCCTGAAGCCCCTTCTAGCGGCGTCTCGGTGAGCATGATAATGAATTCCTCGCCTCCATAGCGAGCAACAATATCGGTTTTGCGCGTATTTTCAAGTAGTATTTCTGAGAGCGTCCTTAAGACTTCATCGCCCATCTGATGACCATAGGAATCGTTTATTTTTTTAAAATGATCAATATCAAGCATTATCAAGGTAAGCGGGGATTAATACCGGCTAACTCGTTCAATTTCACGGTCTAGCTCCGCAAAGAATTTTCGCCTGTTAGAGAGCCCTGTTAAAGAATCCGTCTCTGAAAGCGCCTGGACCTTCTGATAAGACTTATAGGCTATGTACAGTGAGGATATTCCGCTCACCATGGTTGAAAATAGTGACAAATCCTCTTTCTTAAAGGCACTTTCTTCTGAGCTAAAAAGACCGGCAATGCCATTGACGACCGCTAAAGGCAATAATATCTGCGAGCCCACGCTTTGCGATTGAGCCGTTTCAATGTTGGTCTTGCGCTCGATAATGTATTCAACCGACGACGGATCAATGTTTCCACCAAGTTCGGAGATAACGTCCGTAACGCACCCTTGAATATCAGC